>NZ_JBSGXP010000206.1:0-11403 GCF_053610105.1 Kitasatospora sp. NPDC054939
CGCCGGCCGCGGCCCCTGCGGCCGCTCCGGCCCCCGCTGCGGCCCCGGCCGCCGCAGCCGCGGCCTCCGCCGAGCAGGGAACCCCGCTGGCGGCGAAGGGCAAGGGCGGCAAGAGCGGCAAGAAGGACAAGTCCAAGAAGAAGAAGGGCTTCTTCAAGTCCGCCTTCGGCATCATCTTCGGCGTGATCGCGGGCGTCCTGGTGGTCGCCCTGGTCGTCATCCTGGTCATGGTGCTGCTGCGCCGCCGCAAGCGGGACTGACGCCGGGCCGGCCCCGCGGCGTCAGGGGCGCAGGGCGCGCAGCACGGCGTCCAGGAGGCGGTCGGCGTAGGCGTGGTCCAGCGGGCCGAGGCCGTGCAGCCAGCGGTAGTAGAGCGGGCCGTAGAGGAGTTCGACGGCCAGGTCGAGGTCGGCGTCGGCGGCGATCGCGCCGGCCTCCCTGGCGGCCCGCAGGCGGTCCCGGGTGACGTCCAGCAGCGGGTCGAGCAGGCGCTCGCGGTACTCGCGGAGCAGCGCCGGGTCGAGCAGCACCTCCGAGGTGAGGGCGCGCCCGGTGTGGTTGAAGCCGGGGTCGGCGAGCTCGTCGGCGGTCGGGCGCAGTACGGCGCGCAGGTCGGCGGCGAGGTCGCCGGTGTCGGGCAGCGCGAGGCTGCCGGCGGCGTCCTCGTTGGCGGCCAGGAAGGCGTCGAAGACGACGGCTCCCTTGGAGGGCCACCAGCGGTAGATGGTCTGCTTGCCGACGCCGGCGCGGGCCGCGATCGCCTCGATGGTGAGCTTGGCGAAGCCCGTCTCGGCGACCAGCTCGGCGGCGGCGGTGAGGACGGCCGTGCGCGAGCGTTCGCTGCGGCGGGCGGGGTCGGGGGTGCTGCTTCTCGTCATGGCGTTCATCCTACCGCCAGACGGAACGATACGTCTCGTCTTGACGCGGGATCAGGACTGGTGCACTCTGGAGGGGCTGCGAGACGAATCGTCTCGTCTTGCATCGGCCCGGCCGACCGCCGCGCACCCCAGGAGGACGCATGACCCGCCGCCCCGCCCACATCGCCATGGTCTCCATCCCGGCCCACGGCCACGTCAACCCCAGCCTGGAGGTCGTCCGCGCCCTGGTCGCCCGCGGCCACCGGGTCAGCTACGCCAACGACCGCTCCTTCGCCGACCTCGTCGAGTCCACCGGCGCGACCCTCGTCCCGTACGAGACCGTGCTGCCGATGGAGGAGTCCTCGGAGGTCTGGATGCAGGACCCGGTGGCCATCCAGGACCTCTTCCTGAGCGACGCCGCCGCCATGCTCCCGCCCCTGCGCGACGCCCTCGACCAGGACCGCCCCGACCTCTTCCTCTACGACATCGCCGGGTACGCCGGGCGGGTCCTCGCCGAGGCGTGGGACGTGCCGATCGTCCAGCTCTCGCCCACCTTCGTCGGCTGGGAGGGCGTCGAGGAGGACCTTGCCGAGGTGTTCGAGTCCATCCGCACCGGGCCCGGCGGCCCCGAGCACATGCGCCGCTTCACCGACTGGCTGGTCGACAACGGCGCCGCCGTGCACGACCCCGAGGAGTTCAAGTCCCGGCCGGTGCGCTCGCTCGCCCTCGTGCCGCGCGCCCTGCAGCCCAACGCCGACCGGGTCGACCCCGAGCGCTACACCTTCCTCGGCCCCTGCCTCGGCGACCGCTCGCACCAGGGCGGCTGGGAGCGCCCCGCCGGGGCCGACCGGGTGGTGCTGGTCTCGCTCGGCTCGGCCTACACCCACCAGCCGGCGTTCTACCGCGCCTGCGTCGAGGCCTTCGGCGGCCTGCCCGGCTGGCACGTCGTCCTGCAGATCGGCAAGCACACCGACCCGGCCGAGCTCGGCGAGCTCCCGGCCAACGTCGAGGTCCACCCGTGGGTGCCGCAGCTCGCGATCCTGGAGCAGGCCGACGCCTTCGTCACCCACGCGGGCATGGGCGGCACCAGCGAGGGCCTGTACTGCGGGCTGCCGATGATCGCCGTCCCGCAGGCCGTCGACCAGTTCGCCAACGCCGACCGGCTCGTCGAACTCGGCGTCGGCCGCCGGATCGACACCGAGCAGGCCACCGCCGAGGCGCTGCGCGGCGCCCTGCTGGAGCTCACCGCGGACCCGCAGGTCGCCGAGCGGCTCGCGGCCATCCGCCGGGAGCTGCGCGAGGAGGGCGGCACCGGCCGCGCGGTCGAGCTGATCGAGGCCGCGCTGCCGGCCGCGGTCAGCTGATCCGGTCCGGGCGGGTGTAGACGTTGGCGCTCTCCCCGCGCAGGAAGCCCACCAGGGTCAGGCCCAGCTCCTCGGCCAGTTCCACGGCCAGCGAGGACGGCGCGGAGATCGCGGCCAGCAGCGGGACGCCCGCCAGCGCGGCCTTCTGGGTCAGCTCGAACGAGGCCCGGCCGCTGACCAGCAGCACCTGCCCGGTCAGCGGCAGCCGGCCCGCGCGCAGCGCCCAGCCGACCACCTTGTCCACGGCGTTGTGCCGCCCGACGTCCTCCCGGGCGCAGAGCAGTTCCCCGGTCGCCGGGTCGAACAGCCCGGCCGCGTGCAGGCCTCCGGTCGACGCGAAGGTCCGCTGGGCGGCCCGCAGCCGGTCCGGCAGGCCGTACAGCAGCTCCGGCGCGACGGTCAGCGGGTCGTCGGCGACCGGGCGGCGCACGTGGGTGCGCACCGCCTCCACGGTGTCCCGGCCGCAGAGACCGCAGGCGCTGGAGGTCAGCAGGTTCCGGTGCGCGGAGAGCGGCAGCGCGCCGGGGGTGCGCAGCGTCGCGTCGACCACGTTGTAGGTGTTGGCGCCCTCGGCGTCGGTGCCGGCGCAGTAGCGCAGGGCCGCGAGGTCCTCCCCGGAGTGCACCAGGCCCTCGCCGACCAGGAACCCGGCGACCAGGTCGAAGTCCTGGCCGGGGGTGCGCATGGTGACGGTCAGCGGCTCGCCGCCGACCCGTATCTCCAGCGGCTCCTCCGCCGCCACCGCGTCCGGCCGCGCAATGCGCCCGTCCCCGCGCAGCCGCACCACCCGCCGCCGCGCCGTCGCCCGCGTCATCGGCCCGCCACCTCCGTACGTTCCCTTGCCCACCCCAGACTGCGGCACGGCGCCGCGGATCCGAAATCGCCGGCGCGGCGGGGAGCCCTGCGGTCCGGGCCGGTCCGCACGGACGGCGGGCCAGCAGTTGTCATATCTTCATTCACCTGCTGTGATAATGCATATGGATATGCACAGTGCTGCGGCCCCCGACGCGCCGCTCGTCCAGGTCGGCAAGGCCGACGTCAGTGCCGAGGACGTCCTCGCCGTCGCCCGGGGCGGTGCCCGGGTCGAGATCGGGCCGGACGCGCTCGCCGAGATGGCCGCGGCGCGGGCCCGGATCGACGCGCTCGCGGCCGAGCCGCGCCCCGTCTACGGGGTCTCCACCGGATTCGGCGCGCTGGCCGTCCGCCACATCAGCCCCGAGCTGCGCGCCCAGCTGCAGCGCTCGCTGGTCCGCTCGCACGCCGCCGGGATGGGCCCGGCCGTGGAGCGCGAGGTGGTCCGCGCGCTGATGTTCCTGCGGATGAAGACCCTCGCCTCCGGCCGCACCGGCGTCCGCCCGCTGGTCGCGCAGACCATGGCGGCCCTCCTCAACGCCGGCATCACCCCGGTCGTCCGCGAATTCGGCTCGCTCGGCTGCTCCGGCGACCTCGCCCCGCTCTCCCACTGCGCCCTGGCGCTCATGGGCGAGGGCACCGCGACCGGCCCCGACGGCGTCGAGAAGCCCGCCGGCGAACTGCTCGCCGCCGCCGGCATCGAGCCCGTCGAACTGCTGGAGAAGGAGGGCCTGGCCCTCATCAACGGCACCGACGGCATGCTCGGCATGCTGGTGATGGCCATCGCCGACCTGCAGCGGCTGTTCACCACCGCCGACATCACCGCCGCCATGACCCTGGAGGCGCTGCTCGGCACCGACCGGGTGCTCGCCCCCGAACTGCACGCCCCGATCCGCCCGCACCCCGGCCAGGCGCTCTCCGCCGCCAACATGCTGGCCGTCCTCAAGGACTCCGGCCTCACCGGCCACCACCAGGACGACGCCCCGCGCGTCCAGGACGCCTACTCCATCCGCTGCGCCCCGCAGGTCGCCGGCGCCGGCCGCGACACCGTCGCGCACGCCCAGCTGGTCGCCGCCCGCGAGCTGGCCGCCTCGGTCGACAACCCGGTGGTCCTGCCGGACGGCCGGGTGGAGTCCAACGGCAACTTCCACGGCGCCCCGGTCGCGTACGTGCTGGACTTCCTCGCCATCGCCGCCGCCGACCTGGGCTCCATCTCCGAGCGCCGCACCGACCGGCTGCTGGACAAGGCCCGCTCGCACGGCCTGCCGGCCTTCCTCGCCGACGACCCGGGCGTGGACTCCGGCCTGATGATCGCCCAGTACACCCAGGCCGCCCTGGTCAGCGAGAACAAGCGGCTCGCCGTCCCCGCCTCGGTCGACTCGATCCCGTCCTCCGCCATGCAGGAGGACCACGTGTCGATGGGCTGGTCGGCCGCCCGCAAGCTGCGCCAGTCCGTCGAGAACCTCGGCCGGATCCTCGCCGTCGAGCTGACCGCCGCCTCCCGCGCGCTGGAGATCCGCCGGCAGGCCGACGCGAGCGGCACGGTGGCCCCCGCCACCGCCGCCGCACTGGCCGCCGCCCGGGAGGCCGGGGTCGGCGGCGCCGGCCGCGACCGCTTCCTCTCGCCGGACCTGGAGGCCGCCGCGGCGCTGGTCGCCTCCGGCGAGCTGGTCCGGGCGGTCGAGAAGGTCACCGGCCCGCTGGCCTGACCCGCGGCGCCCCCGGTGGGGCGGGCGGGATCAGTCCCACTCGCCCCGCCGGGCGCGCGCGGCCTCCCGCTCGCCCTGCACGCGCTCGGCGATCGCGGACGAGGCGCTCACCCCGACGATCCCGGCCCAGCAGACGAGCAGGCCCATCAGGCCCGAGGTGCCCGCCGCGACCCCGGACAGCGGGACGGCCATGACCAGCGTGAACATGTGCCGCCAGCTCGCCCGGCCGGCCGCGGAGGCCCCCGGGCCCCGGCCGCCGGACCGGCCCGGGTGGCCGGCGCCGTGCTCGGCGAGCCGACGCTCGACCCGGGCGTCCACCTGGGCGTCGAGCCGGGCGTCCAGCCGGGAGAGGAAGGAGTCGACGATCTCCGACTCGTACTCCTTGCCCAGTTCCTTGCGCGTCTGCACGGCGGCGTCGAGATCGCGCCTGAGTTCGTCCTGACGACTTTCCATGGGCCCAGCGTGCGCCCGCCGCAGGGGCCCGGTCCACCTGCGGGGGGCCCAATCCGGGTCGCTTCAGGGGGAAATCAGGGTTCCCCCGAGAACCGCCCGCCGGCCCCCGTCCCACCGCGCGGTCCGGCGTACGAGACCGCGTTGCCCGCGCCACCGGACTGCTGCACAGTCGTCCGGACAGCCCGAACCCGGAGGTACCGCTGATGACCGCCACCGACCACACCGGTGCCCCGACCGGCGGCCCGGACGGCGAGGACTCCGGTGCGGTCGGCCCCTCGGCCCGGCTGCTCCAGCTCTTCGAGGGCCACCGGCTGACCCCCACTCAGCGGCGCATCGCCCACTCCCTGGTCCGGCACGCCACCGAGGCGCCGTTCCTCTCCAGTGTCGAGGTCGCCGAACTCGCCGGCGTCAGCCAGCCCTCGGTGACCCGCTTCGCCGTGGCGCTCGGCTACGACGGCTACCCGGCGCTGCGCAAGCAGCTCCGGGAACTCGGTGCGGGCGAACCGGCCGCCCCGGAGACCCCGGACGACGCCGTGCGCAACGAGCACCAGCAGGCCGTCCTCGCCGAGATCGAGCACCTGCGCCACCTCGCCGAACTCCTCGCCGACCCCGAGCCGATCATCCGTGCCGCCCGGCTGCTCGCCGCCTCCCGCCCGCTGCCGGTGCTCGGCCTGCGTGCCGCCTCCGCCCAGGCCCGCGGCTTCGCCTACTTCGCGGCCAAGGTCCACCCCGACATCCGGCTGCTCGACGAGGGCGGCTCGATGCTCGCCGACCGCCTCGAACAGGCCGCGGCGGCCGGGGCCAGCGCGCTGCTCTGCTTCGCACTGCCGCGCTACCCGCGCGAGCTGATGGACGCGCTGGCCGTCGCCCGGGACTGCGGTCTGACCGTGCTCACCGTCGCCGACTCCGCCTTCGCGCCGGTCGCCAAGCTCTCCGACCTGCTGCTGCCGGCCGCCGTCGGCACCGGCCTGGTCTTCGACACCGCCTGCGCACCGATGATGCTCGGACGGGTACTGCTGCAGACCATGTGCGACGAACTCCCGGGCGCCGAAGCCCGCTTGGAGGCCATCGAGCAGTCGGCGGCGGCCCGCGGGCTGTTCCTGGAATAGCCGGACCGGCTGACCATGCGTCAACCGGGGCGAATCCGGGCATCCTTCCCCGTAGGGGGTGCCGTCATGCGCGTGATCCACGAGATGAAGTTCGTCGGCCGGCTCGCCTCCGGCGCCGACGAGTGGTCCTGCCCGGCCTGCGGACGCCGGGTCACCCTGCGCCGCCTGCCCGAGCCCGAACTCACCGTCCTCGACCCGGGCGACGAGACCGCCGTCCACGTCGGCGTCATCGAACCCGATCCGCGCGCCGCCGCGGCCGCCGAGAAGTACGGCCTCGGCCCCGTCCAGGACATCCCGCGCCCGCCCGGCCTGCCAGCACCGCCCGGCCCGCCCGCCCCGGCCGGACCCGACGCCGAGGACCGCCGCTGGCTTGCCGAGATCGGCATCGACTGGGACGGCGAGTCGGCGGCCTGAGGCCCGGTCGGCCCTTCGGGCCGTACAGGGGCAGGTCCGCGGCGACCGGTTCTGGCGGCGGCTCGCCGTACCCGCCGTTCAGTGCGCCCTGGCGCGGGCCGTCGCGGAGGCGGGTGCAGAGCGTCCAGTCCGTGCGGCGACGGCCCTCATCGCGTTCCTCCGTCCGTCGGCGCTTGGGCCGAGTGGCTGGTGTTCGCCCGCTCCAGGGCAGCGCCGGGCAGGGTGGGGGGCTGTGGCTGATCGGATGGGGGTGAGGGCTGGTCGCGAGCCGACTGATTGGATATATTCAGTCTGCTCAATCTTGAATGAATCCATCCGCAGGGAGGCCGGGAGCATGGTGCAGCAGACGAGCGGGCCGCGTGAGGTGCGTGCGGCGCGCGGGACGGGGCTGACGGCGCAGGGGTGGCAGCAGGAAGCCGCCCTGCGGATGCTGATGAACAACCTCGACCCGGAGGTCGCCGAGCACCCCTCGAAGCTGGTGGTGTACGGCGGGACGGGCAAGGCGGCGCGGGACTGGCGCTCCTTCGACGCCATGGTGCGCACGCTGCAGGGCCTGAAGCAGGACGAGACCATGCTGGTCCAGTCCGGCCGTCCGATCGGCGTGATGCAGACCCACGAGTGGGCACCGCGCGTGCTGATCGCCAACTCCAACCTGGTCGGCGACTGGGCCAACTGGGAGGAGTTCCGCCGGCTGGAGAGCCTCGGCCTCACCATGTACGGCCAGATGACCGCCGGTTCGTGGATCTACATCGGCACCCAGGGCATCCTGCAGGGCACGTACGAGACCTTCGCGGCCGTCGCCAACAAGCGCTTCGACGGCACCCTGGCGGGCACCGTCACCCTCACCGCCGGCCTCGGCGGGATGGGCGGCGCCCAGCCGCTGGCCGTCACCATGAACGGCGGCGTGGCGATCTGCATCGACTGCGACCCGTCCCGGATCGCCCGCCGGATCGAGCACCGCTACCTGGACGTCGAGGCGAAGAACCTCGCGCACGCCCTGGAGCTCGCCACCGCCGCCCGCGACAAGAGGCAGCCGCTCTCCATCGGCCTGCTGGGCAACGCAGCCGAGCTGTTCCCGCAGCTGCTGGCGATGGACGCGCCGATCGACATCGTCACCGACCAGACCAGCGCCCACGACCCGCTCAGCTACCTGCCGATCGGCGTGGCCTTCGACGACATGGCGACCTACGCGGCCGAGAAGCCCGCCGAGTTCACCCAGCGCTCGCGCGAGTCGATGGCCAAGCACGTCGAGGCGATGGTCGGCTTCCAGGACCGCGGCGCCGAGGTCTTCGACTACGGCAACTCGATCCGCGGCGAGGCCCAGCTGGCCGGCTACGACCGGGCGTTCGCCTTCCCGGGCTTCGTGCCCGCGTACATCCGCCCGCTGTTCTGCGAGGGCAAGGGCCCGTTCCGCTGGGCCGCCCTCTCCGGCGACCCGCAGGACATCCACAAGACCGACAAGGCCGTACTCGACCTCTTCCCGGAGAACGAGTCGCTGCACCGCTGGATCCGGATGGCCCAGGAGAAGGTGCACTTCCAGGGCCTGCCCGCGCGGATCTGCTGGCTCGGCTACGGCGAGCGCGACAAGGCCGGCGAGCGCTTCAACGACATGGTGGCGAGCGGCGAGCTCTCCGCCCCGATCGTGATCGGCCGCGACCACCTGGACTGCGGCTCGGTGGCCTCGCCGTACCGCGAGACCGAGGCGATGCTGGACGGCTCCGACGCGATCGCCGACTGGCCGCTGCTGAACGCCATGGTCAACGTCGCCTCGGGCGCCTCCTGGGTCTCCATCCACCACGGCGGCGGCGTCGGCATCGGCCGCTCGATCCACGCCGGCCAGGTCACCGTCGCCGACGGCACCGCGCTGGCGGGCGAGAAGATCCGCCGGGTGCTCACCAACGACCCGGGCATGGGCGTCATCCGGCACGTCGACGCCGGCTACGACCGGGCCGACGAGGTGGCCGCCGAGCGCGGCGTCCGCGTCCCGATGGGTGAGCTGTGACCTCCGACAGCTTCGAACGGATGTGGGCGGAGCTGCTCCCCGTGGGCCGCTCCGCCGCATCCGGCGGCTACCGCCGCTTCGCCTGGAACTCCGCCGACACCGAGTGCCGCGCCTGGTTCGAGGAGCAGGCGCGCAGCCGCGGCCTGGCGTACGAACTGGACCGCAACGGCAACCAGTGGGCCTGGCTGGGCGACCCGCGGGCCGGCGGCGCGGTGGTCACCGGCTCGCACCTGGACTCCGTCCCGGACGGCGGCGCCTACGACGGCCCGCTCGGCGTGGTCTCCTCCTTCGCGGCCCTGGACGAACTCCGGGGCCGCGGCGCCGCGTTCACCCGGCCGCTGGCGATCGTCAACTTCGGCGACGAGGAGGGCGCCCGGTTCGGCGTGGCCTGCATCGGCTCCCGGCTGACCGCGGGCGTGCTGTCCAAGGAGGCCGCGTACGAGTTGCGCGATGCCGACGGGGTGCGGCTGCCGGACGCCATGGAGCGGGCCGGCCACGACCCGGCGACGATCGGCGCGGACGACGACCGGCTGGCCCGGATCGGCGCCTTCGTGGAACTGCACGTCGAGCAGGGCCGCTACCTGACCGAGGACCGGCCGGTCGGCGTGGCCAGCGCGATCTGGCCGCACGGCCGCTGGCGCTTCGACTTCCACGGCGAGGCCAACCACGCCGGCACCACCCGGGTCGAGGACCGCCGCGACCCGATGCTGACCTTCGCCGCCACCGTGCTCTCGGCGCGGGAGCGGGCGCAGCTCGCGGGCGCCCTGGCCACCTTCGGCAAGGTTGCGGTCGAGCCGAACGGCACCAACGCGATCGCCTCCCTGGTCCGCGGCTGGCTGGACTCCCGGGCCGCCGACGAGGGCACCCTCACCGGGCTGGTCGCCGCGATCGAGCGGGCCGCCCGCGAGCGCGGCGGGCGCGACGGCGTCCGGGTCGAGCTGACCCGCGAGTCGTACACCCCGGTGGTGGACTTCGACGGGCCGCTGCGCGACCGGCTGGCCAAGACCCTCGGCGGGGTCCCGGTGCTGCCGACCGGTGCGGGACACGACGCCGGAATCCTCGCATCGGCGATCCCGACCGCCATGCTGTTCGTACGGAACCCGAGCGGCGTCTCGCACTCCCCGGCGGAGCACGCCGAGACCGCCGACTGCCTGGCCGGGGTCGCCGCCCTCGCCGACGTACTGGAGGACCTGGCGTGTCAGTGACCTACTGGGCGGAGTACGCCTGGCTGCCGCACGTCAACGGGCCGGTGGTCGAGCGGGCCGTGCTGATCGCCACCGGCGCCGGCGGGCGGATCACCGCGGTCACCCCGGAGAGCGGCCCCTGCCCGCCCGGCGCCGTCCGGCTCGAAGGGCTGCTCGTCCCCGGGCAGGCCAACGCCCACTCGCACGCCTTCCACCGGGCGCTGCGCGGCAACGTCCAGGTCGGCTCCGGCACCTTCTGGACCTGGCGGGACACCATGTACCGCTTCGCCGGGGTGCTCGACCCGGACAGCTACCTGGCGCTCGCCACCGCGGTGTACGCCGAGATGGCACTCGCCGGGATCACCGCGGTCGGGGAGTTCCACTACCTGCACCACGCCCCCGGCGGGGTCCGCTACGACGACCCCAACGCGATGGGCGAGGCGCTGGTCGAGGCCGCCGCCCGGGCCGGCATCCGGATCACCCTGCTGGACACCTGCTACCTGTCGTCCGGCTTCGGCGCCGAGCCGACCAAGCCGCAGCGCCGGTTCAGCGACGGCGACGCCGACGCCTGGGCCGAGCGGGTGGACGGGCTCAAGCCGCGCGACCACGCCCGGATCGGCGCCGCGATCCACTCCGTCCGGGCCGTGCCCGCCGATCAGCTGGGCACCGTCGCGCACTGGGCGTCGATGCGCAAGGCCCCGCTGCACGTCCACCTCTCCGAGCAGACCGCCGAGAACGACGCCTGCCTCACCGCGCACGGCGTCACCCCGACCCGGCTGCTCGCCGACCACGGCGCGCTCGGCCCGCGCACCTCGGCCGTGCACGCCACCCACCTCACCGACGAGGACATCAAGCTCCTCTCGGACACCTCCACCACCATCTGCATGTGCCCCACCACCGAGCGGGACCTCGCGGACGGCATCGGCCCGGCTCGCCGGCTGGCCTCCTCCGGCTGCCCGGTGACCCTCGGCAGCGACAGCCACGCCGTCATCGACCCGTTCGAGGAGGCCCGCGCCCTGGAGCTGGACGAGCGGCTGCGCACCCGCACCCGCGGGCACTGGACGGCCAACGCGCTGCTGCGGGCCGGCACCGAGGACGGCCACGCCTCGCTGGGCTGGCCGGAGGCCGGGCGGATCGAGGTGGGCTCGCTGGCGGACTTCACCGTCATCGCGCTGGACTCGGTGCGCACCGCCGGGCCGCCGTCGCACCTGGGCGCCGAGATCGCGGTGTTCTCCGCCTCGGCCGCCGACGTCCGCCACGTGGTGGTCGGCGGGCGGCACGTCGTCCGGGACGGGGTGCACCAGCTGGTGCCGGACGTCGCGGCGGCGCTGCGCGACTCCATCGCGGCCCTGAGCTGCCGGGCCGACTGAGCCGGGCCACCCGGCCGCCCCGCACCGGGCGGGCGGCCGAGACCCCACCGGACTCCCGGGGGCGGTCGGCGGGGGCTGATCCCGCCGAC
>NZ_JBSGXP010000207.1:0-614 GCF_053610105.1 Kitasatospora sp. NPDC054939
TGCGCGGCCGCGACCTGCTTCTCGGCGGCCGTGATCTCGCCTCGCAGCTCACGCAGGCCGGCGAGCTCGGCGGTGTACGTCTTACGGTCCATCAGGGTCTCACTTCCCTTCCGCGGTCTCGGTGCCGGCATCGAGGGGGCGGGCCTGGCGGGCCAGCGTCAGCCAGCCGTCCGGGCCCTGCGTGCCGTGGATGTCGGCCAGACCCGCCAGCAGGAACGCGTACGCGCCACGCCTCGGCGCCCTCGGCTGGGCGGCGCCGGCCTCCCACTTCGCGAAGGTCTCCCGCCGAGTGTCCAGCGCCGCGGCCACCTCGACCTGGGTCAGGCCGGCGGCCTTGCGCAGCCGCTCCCGCTCGGCAGGCTCCGGCAAATCCCCACCGTCCCTGGCCTTGGCCAGCAGCGCATCCACCGCCGCATAGATCTCAGACATCACATACCTCCCAGCGAGGAAGGTAGCACAGTACGCCGCATATGGCGCGCACTATTGATCGCACATCCACCACAATCTGACCGCATCCGGGGCAGGTGACCCATGGACAGGTCTGCCGAAGCCGTCGGCCCGGCCACCACCACCCGGCCCGGCCCACCACAAACCCCCCAACACGGAGTCGGCCG
>NZ_JBSGXP010000207.1:624-11314 GCF_053610105.1 Kitasatospora sp. NPDC054939
TTTTGATCCCACACCCCCAAAACGCGCCCCGCATCGGGGGCCGGTCCCCCTTGCACGTGTCGCCCTCCCCGGCCGCCCGGCCCCCCCCCCGGCGGCCGGGCCGACGACTTCCCCGCCTACTCGGTGTCGGCCGCCGGGCGGGTCCGGCATGTCGCGCAGGCCCGGCTGGCCAGCGCCTGACGGTGGCACAGCCGGCGGATCGCGGCGAACACGTTCACCGCGCCCGAGAAGGCGAAGCCGATGGTGTGCACGGCGCGGCCGAGAACGGCGGCCTGCGGGCCGGACGGATCGGCGGCGGCCTCGGCGATGAACTGCAGGACGGTCTGTACGGGCGTCATGACGCCCCCCTTCAAAAGAGCAGTGTTCCTTCGCTCCTTCGAGATGCAGAGGGTCCACACCGAGCGTCTCCCGGACGTCGAGGCCGTCGGGGCTGTAGGTGGTGCGCGAGTCCAGCAGCCGGGCGCGGACCTTGGAGTCGGCCGGGAGGTTCAGCTCCGCGGCGTAGCTCGGCGTCCGGTGGGTACCGAGAGCGATGGCGCGGTTGGTGGCCTGACAGTTGCTCTGCTCGGCGGCCAGGTGGAGACTGTGGCGGGGCCGCCGTGCCGGGAATGCTAGATCCGCAGCTTGACCCTGACCAGGGCTTTGACCTGCGCCGGTCAGGGCGGTCGCGACGGCGAAAACCCCCTGCGGGCTCAGGTACCGCAGCAGTACGGCGCCGATGGCGTGATGAACTCGTACACGTTGTGTCTCTGATCTGTCGGGGAAACCCCAACGCCGAGAGGCTCGCATTTCGCAGGAACGGCAGCGGGACGTCTCAACTGTGCCTGTCACGTCGTCTCAAATCCCAGGTCAGCGCTTTGGGACGGATCTGGTCGCACTTCGGGCACAGAACCGACTTGTCCCGCCATCAGACCTTCAGTGATCCTTACGGAACCGAACCGAGATCTATGGCTCGCGAGCGGGCAAGCCCGCTTCGTGCCCGTACCTGTGGGGGGATCCAATGAAGCTCACGCATAGCACCGTCCTGCGTGGCAGCACCCTGGCAGCGGCATCCGCGCTGCTGCTGGCCCTGGCCGCGCCGACAGCCACAGCCAACCCCAACGCTCGCTACATACGCTACGGGGACTCCGGCCGAGCCGTTCAGTGCGTCCAGCATGCGCTCAACGAGTGGAACTACGACTTCAACAGGCCTTCCGATCTTGCCGAGGACGGGGTCTTCGGCAAGAACACCCTGAACATGGTCAAGTACTTTCAGGGAATCCAAGGACTCGATGCCGACGGTGTAGTCGGTCCCCGAACGGGCAACTATCTGGTTACTGAACTCGAGCACCTCGTATGGTGGATGGACTGCGGCGGGTACATTCCGACGCTGAGGTAGAGCCGCGACCAGGGCACTGCCGGCACTCACGGGATGATCAAGGTCTTCCGGTTGCTGCAGAGCTCCACGCACCGCGCGGGGGTCGGTGCCCATGCGGGCGGCGGCAGTCCAGTCGGCCCGGACCGCTTCGCGGCGGGCGGTGCCGGCGGGCGCAGCCGGGTCGAGGGGGACCGGCAGGGCGAGCTCGGCCCCCACGCACTTCCCGGTGCGGGTCGGGATGGTGCCCCACCGGTCGGCGAGAGCGGCCACCATCAGCAGGCCCCGGGCCGCGCGCGGCCTCGCTATCACCGATGCTCGTCACCGGGCGGGGGAAGGTGGCGGCTCGGTGTCGACCTCGATGCGCAGCCACTCCCCGTCCGGGGACAGCCACAGCCGGACCGGAATCCTGCCGGGGCCGGCGTGCAGGGCGGCGTTGGAAAGTAGTTCCCCCGCGGCGGTGACCAGGTCGTCCAGCACGGGGCCGGTGACGCCCCAGCCGGTGGCGACGGTACGCAGCACGGCCCGGGCCGGGGAGATGCACGCGCACCGTTCGGCCGCATCCCAGGCGGTGGCGGCCACCGTGACCCGGTAGACGCCGGCGGGGCCGGTCACCGCCCCCGGTCCCGGTTCTCACCCGGAGCCGAGCGGTACGCCGCAGCGCCGACAGCGACCGGGGTGGGCCGGACCACCGGGGCGGCGGAACGCTGCCGGGGCGGGCGCGGCTCGGCGGCCTGGCGCGGAGTCCGGTCGACCGTGCGGTGCCGGCGGCCCTTCTGCTTCTTGCTCATGGTGTCCTCACCGCGCGGCACCGGTGGTCGGCTTGCCGACTCGCCGCGCCAAGACGGAGGCCGCTTGCCGGGCGGCCGGGCTGTGTACGGGCCCGGCCGCCCGAGGGCTTCACCGTGCGGCGCACGGCCCCCGGGGGGTGTAGAGCCGGGCGGTGTGGAGCAGGCGCAGCCGCGCGCCCTGGTCGGGGCGCTCGGCGGGTTCAACGACCGGAGGCGGCCTCGGTCACCGGGACGACAGCGACGGCCTGGACGGGGATCAGTGCGACCCTGGCTCAGGTGATCATTGCTGAGATAGGCGTCGACATGAGCCGCTTCGCCACCGCTGGACACCTCGCCTCCTGGGCGGGCATGTGCCCGGGCAACAAGGAGTCAGCGGGCAAGCGGCTGTCCGGCCGCACCCGCCACGGCGACACCTGGCTCAAGACCGCGTTGTTCATGGCCGGCACCACCGCCGCCCGCGGCAAGAGCACCTACCTCGGCGCCCAGTATCGACGCCTTGTTCGCCATCGCGGCTCGAAACGCGCGATCGTAGCCGTCGGCCACTCGATCCTGGTCTCCGCCTGGCACATCCTGCACGGCCATGTCCCCTACCAGGACCTGGGCGCCGACCACTTCACCACCCGACTCGGCAAGGACCGCCATGCCCGTCGGCTGATCGCCCAGCTTGCCGCCCTCGGCCTGGACGTGACCGTCACCGCACGAACGGGCGCCGCATGAACCACAACCCCGCGCAGGTTCAGGTCATTTTCAAGAGAGGTGCCTTGCTGGTTGGGCCGGACGGAAGCGTAGAGAACTCCCATCCTCCCAGCTCAGCAGGCACCTCTCTGCGTCATCCCGCTTCCACGTCAGTCACAGCCCGGTGGATTCGGGCTGAGAGCCCAGGGGTTGACGGCGCTGTGCCGGGCAGGAACCTGTCGGCTTCGGCTTCCTGCGCCGACGGCGACAAGTGCCGTACCCCCACCAGGGCACTCACGCGGTTCACCGACCCAGAACCCCTACCGATTCAGATCAATAGAGCAGATCACGGCGCGAAGTACCAGCAGTACAGAGGCTGGCGAAGAACTTCTGCCGTGTGAGCCAGATCAGCTACCTCTATCAGAATCTCGACCGCTGTCCCTACCCGGACACCCTCGCCCTTTGTTGCGGCGGACTCGGCCCACGCAACCGCAGCCTCAACGAGACGGCCCCTGTGCGCCTGCGCCAACGCCGCGCACAGCGCCTCCGGGACTTCGAACACCGTGAAACCGTCATTCCTCATCGGCACAACAGCACGCAGCCCTGAATCCGCACCGCCGGTGAGGAGAACCTCCCAGCGCCTCACCGCATCGTCGGGAAAGAAACCCGCACACTCCAACGCGGGGTAATCATGAACCCGCTGCCGCAGCCCCACTTCAGCAGCCACCCCATCGCCCGGGGCCACGAAGAACTCAACAGAAATGGGCATAATCCGATTATTCCCGCGTACATCACTGAGATTTGTCTGCGTTCCAGATCGAGTCCGCACCTTGCTGCCCCGCACCAGAACAGCGACCGCACCCGGAGTGACCACGGCCGCGATTTGCAGCATATAAATCAGCGTGGGCGACGTCCCGTTATAACCCACTGGCACCTCGACCTGCGAGCCGTATACTCCGGCAACCAGGACAAAGAAGACTGACGCCCCCAGGATGCATCTGTCCCAGATTCTGTGATCAGAAGTACTACTGGGCAGCGTTGCAAACAGCCACCACGCCCCGCCAAGAACCAAGATCCCTAACAGGATATCGACCACCCCCAACCCGCTTCCATACCCGGCCGCACACAGCGGAAAACTCGCCCCGTTCATGACGCTGATCTCCCGAGGGCGACGATCGGGGCCTGACCGCCGGTTTCCCGGCTGAAGTGGGCCAGCCCCGCTCCCGCCCACCCCCGCTACCAGGGCGGTGTCGTTCTCGCGGAGTGTCCGGTTTGATCACGTGATGTCCAGGGTGGTGAGAGTCCGGTGGGCGTCGCGGTCGTGGCGGCGGAGGCCGGCGGCGATGTTGCGGTGGTCGGTGATGTCAATCCCCTGTAATCGTGGAGTCTTCCGCTATGCGGCCTGGGCCTCCTGATGGGCTTCGGCTCGTGCCTTGATGATGATCCGTTCGAACTCGACGGGTGGCAGCCCGCCGGCCGCGCTGTGCCGGCGGCGGGTGTTGTAGAAGTCGGGTGGCGATCTTCAGGCGGGCCTCGGTCCGGGTGGCGAAGCGGTGCCGGTGGACGTACTCGACCTTGATCGTGGAGTGGAAGCTCTCGGCGGCGGCATTGTCGAGCGCCGAGCCGACCCGCCCCATGGATTGCACCACGCCCAGCCGGTCGCACAGCTGGTTGTAGGCCGCGCTGGTGTACTCGCTGCCGCGGTCGCTGTGGAAGATCACGACCAGGAAGTCGGCCAGCTTGACCAGGCTCCAGGTCGAGAACGGCAGGCCGTGCTCGACCGGCTTGGACTTGGCGATCTTCTTGATCTCGCGCCGCTCGGGCAGCGTGAAGGTCCTGGGACGGCCGCCCTTGTACTTCGGGTAGAGCGAGTCGAAGCCGTCGGCGTTGAAGTTGTGGATCACGTCGCGGACTCGGTCTGCGCTGGTGAACGTCACCGCAGCGATCTTGTCCACTGGCATGCCCTGCGCGGACAGCAGCACCATCTGCGCTCGCCGCCAGGTCACCGCCGACCCGGTGCCCCGGCGAACGATTCGCAGCAACCGGCGCCCCTCGTCGTCGTCGATCTCCCGCACGCGCACACGTTCAGCCACGTGATCATTCTGGCCGCCTGAGCCGCTTCTGGCGGTTAACCGCAGCTCGTAGCTCCTACGATGCGAGTTATGGCTCGATCTGACGATGTGCAGCCCGCGTTCTGGGACGCCGGCAGCAACTACGGGGTGCAACAGCCGCTGACCGATCAGACTGTGCGGCAGGCCGAGCGACTGCTCGATGTCACGCTCCCGGCCTCGTTGCTTGATCTGTTGTGGGCTCAGAACGGCGGCCAGGTGACAGCCACTCGGAACGCTTTCCGCACAGACAGGGCGACCTCCTGGAGCGCGGACCACGTCCCGTTCGACCACGTGATGGGCATTGGCCACCGCGAACGCACGGTCTCGTTGCTCGACAGCCCCTACCTGGTCGAGGAATGGGGTCTGCCCTCGCCTGTCGTGCTCCTCTCGGGCGACGGACCCTGCTGGATCGCGCTGGACTACAGGGCGTGCGGCCGACACGGGGAACCTTCGATCGCGTGGTTCGACGCTGAAACCAGCGTGGAGTTGGCCCTCGCCCCGGACTTCAGGTCCTTCGTCGAGGGTCTCACTTCCGCCAGCGACTTCGACTGAATCGCCACCGACGCACACCCGGCTGACCTCGCGGAGAACGGGAAGGATCCCGCGCACGTCACTTCACGACAGGGCGAACGTTGCCTGATGCGGCACTAGGCGCTGTTCAGGGTTCGGATCATGTGGTTGAAGTGAGGAGCTTCAGCCACATGATCGATCCTCGGAGGTGGAGTCCGGCCTCGTAGCTCTCCGGGGACTTGTCGTAGCGGGTGGCGAGGCCGCGCCAGGTCTTGACCTTCTGGAAGAAGCGCTCGATGGCGTTGCGCTGTTTGTAGCGTTCGGGGTCGAAGGCGACCGGCCGTCCGCCGGCCGAGCCCCTCCTCTTCCGGTTGGGCTGCTGGTCGCTCTTCTCCGGGATGACGGCGGTGATCCGGCGGCGGCGCAGGTAGGCGCGGTTGGCTCGCGAGGAGTAGGCCCTGTCCGCCGCCACGGCGCCGGGTTTGGTGCGGGGCCGGCCGGCGGGGCCGCGGACGCGGATGCTGTTCAGCACGGTCTGGAACTTCGGGCAGTCCGCGGCCTGTCCGGGGGTGAGCACGAAGGCGAGCGGCAGTCCGGCGGCGTGGACCTTGCTGCTCAGCCCGCCTCGGGAGCGGCCGAGCCGGGCGGCCTTCGCCCGGGCTCTGCGGCGCCGGCGCTCCTTGGCGCGGTCATCGTCCGGCGCCGGATCGGGGCTGTCCGTGTCCGCGCCAGCCTGCGCTGGATCACCCGCAGCACCGGTGGTTGGTTCGGAAGCGGCGCCCCCTTTTCCTCGGTCAGTGCCTGCTCCAGGGCGTCCAGGGTCTCGCCGGCCACCGCCAGTCCGGCCGATTCGTGGTGGGCCCGCACGATGGTGGAGTCCACACTGACCAGCTCCAGGCCGACCTTGCCCTGGGCGGCGGCCTCGGCGATCAACGCGTCCATCAGTCCCTGGAACACCCCGGTCCTGGCCCAGTGGTTGAAGCGGGAGTAGACCGTGGACCAGGGCCCGTACCGCTCCGGGACGTCACGCCAGCCGCTGCCGGTGCGGAACCGCCACAGGACCCCGTTGAACTGGTCCCGCACCCGCCGCGGCAACGGCCCGGTGGCCGCCACCGGCAGGTGCGGCTCGATCAAGTCCCACTCGGCATCCGTCACATCGAATCGAGCCACCCCCGAGTTCTACCAGTCCCGACCGGCACCACACCGGACCTCACCAAGATCTGAACCCCGAACAGCACCTAATTCAGGCCGTCGTCGACGAAGCGTTCAACGAATGGCTCTGACACCCCGGCCGGTGGACGGCGAAGGCCGGACGCCGTCCGCGTCCGGCCTTCACAGTCTCCGGGGTCCACTCGAAGAACCCGGCGGGGACCAGCACGCACCCACCCCGGCTCTCGTAGAGCTTCAGGCCCACACAGGACCCCGCCACGCAACGCAACGGGCCCCCTTGAGGGGTGCTGGTCACAGGATGCCGCGGTAACCGCCGGTCTCCGTGCCGCGTCATCGTCGAGAAGGTCGCGGACGGCACACCCGTTGCGCCGACAGCCACGGAACCTTCCGCGTCGAGACCCTCGGGATCGCCGCCCAGCTGCTGGCGAACCCGGGTGGGCCGGACGCCATACCTGCCTGCCACCACCCCACTGCCCTGAACCCGGAGGGTCGGCGCGAAACGCAAGCACCTGCTCGCGCGGCTACGTGGGGGGTCGTAGCTCGTCGCGGAGGAGTTCCAGGGCCGCGAGGAGGGCCGCGTGCTGGATATCGTCCCGGTCCGTGCTGCCGGGGGTTGCCTGCGCGCCCATGGTCCTCTGCGGGCCGGCGACCGCGACGAAAACCGTGCCGACCTCGCATCCGTCCTGCGGTGCCGGTCCGGCGACCCCGGTGGTGGCCAACCCGTAGGTGGTGTGTGCAAGACGCCGGACGCCCTCGGCCATGCCGGCGGCAACCTCGGGATGGACCGCGCCGACCCGCGCCAGAAGGTCGCCGTCCACGCCGAGTAGCTCCGCCTTCAGATCGGTGGCGTAGGCGACGACCCCACCGCGGAACGCCGCCGACGCGCCCGGCGCCTCGGACAGCTGCGCGCACAGCCGCCCGCCGGTAAGCGACTCCGCCGCCGCGACGGTGTGCCCTGCCGCGGTCAGCGCTGCGGTGATCTGGCGGACCAGTATCCCGGCCCGGTCCAGACCGCTGCTGGCCGACTGTTCATGAGCCATGCCACCAGCCTGCGTCAGCCGACGGCGGCCGACCTGTCGAGGGCCAGATCGCGCCGGACGGGCCGCGAGCTACTACAGTCGCCGAGCCCGGCTGGGCCCGGTCGACCCCGCAGCCGACCGGGTCGGACACCTTGCTTCGCTCCGGGAAGCGGCCATCCGCCACGGCCGGCGTTGATTTCCGACGCGAGTTGTCGACAGTGCCCACCTGCGGGTTCGTGATCAAGTGCGCGAGTGTCGGCAGACGGTCGTTTCTCGACACCCGCGCGAGGTCTGGCGAGCGCCAACCATGCGCGGCTGACTTCCCTCGGTACCGGGCGGCTGGCGCCCGCAGTGCGAACCTTGCCGAGTGGTCGACGTAGAGGGCTATAGTGCTAGGCAACTAGATAAATGGAGGAACCGGTGATTGAGTTCCACCTGAACAGCCGGTCCGGCCTGTCCCCGTACCAGCAGCTGGTTCAGCAGGTGCGGCATGCCCTGCGCCTCGGCCTGCTGAAGGAGGGGGACCGGCTGCCGACGGTCAAGGACGTGGCGAAGCAGATGGCGGTCAACCCGAACACGGTGCTCAAGGCGTACCGGGAGCTGGAGCACGACGGCCTGGTGGCCGCCCGTCCCGGCGTCGGGACGTTCGTGACCCGGACGCTGGCCGACAGCACGCTCGCCGCACAAGGACCGCTGCGCAAGGACCTGCAACGCTGGCTGACCAAGGCCCGCCTGGCCGGGCTCGACGACGAGAGCATCGAGGCGCTGTTCATGAACACGTTTCGTAACGCCGCCGGAGAGGACGTAGCGTGAGCGCTGTCTTGCGAGCCCAGGGCCTGGGCAAGAGGTACAGGCAGCGCTGGGCGCTGCAGAACTGCGATTTGGACGTCCCCGCCGGCCGGGTGGTCGGCCTGGTCGGCCCCAACGGGGCCGGCAAGTCGACCTTGTTGAACTTGGCTTCCGGGATGCTGACCCCGACGGCCGGCACCATCGAGGTGTGCGGTGGCCGTCCTGCTGCGGGTGTGGAACAGCTGGCCAAGGTCGGCTTCGTCGCTCAGGACACCCCGACCTACTCCGCGCTGAGCGTCGCCGACCACCTCGACTTAGGCCGGCGCCTCAACCCGAACTGGGACGACGGCCTGGCGCGCGACCGGATCCGTCGCCTCGGTCTGGACCCCAAGCAGCGGGCCGGCAAGCTGTCCGGCGGCCAGCGCGCGCAGCTCGCGCTCACCCTGGGCATCGCCAAGCGCCCGGAACTCCTCATCCTGGACGAGCCGGTCGCGGCCCTGGACCCGCTCGCCCGCAGGGAGTTCATGCAGGACCTGATGGAGGCCGTCGCCGAGCACGAACTGAGCGTCGTGCTCTCCTCCCACCTGGTCTCCGACGTCGAGCGGACCTGCGACTACGTCATCGTCCTGGTCGACTCCCGGGTGCAGGTGGCCGGCGACATCGACGACCTGGTCGCCTGCCACCACCGGCTCACCGGACCGCGCCGGGACCCGGACACGCTCCCGGCCGGTCAGCACGTCATCACCGCCAGCCACACCGACCGGCAGACCACCCTCCTGGTGCGCACCGACACCGCGGTCCACGATCCGTCCTGGACCGTCAGTCCGCTCGGTCTGGAAGACATCGTCCTGGCCTACATGACCCGGCCCGCCGATGCGGTACGTGACACCCGACCCGCACTGGAGGTACTCCGATGACCTGGCTGACCTGGCGCCAGTTCCGCACCCAGGCTGCCGTGATGCTCGCCGCGGTGGCTGCCCTCGCCGCCACCCTCGCGGTCACCGGCCCGCAGCTGGCCGACCTCTACCGGACCGCCGGCAGCAGCCTGGTGGACCAGGTCTCCAGTTCGGACCAGACCCTCTACTACGCCGGACTGATGGTCGTGCTCGCCGTGCCGGCGGTCATCGGGATGTTCTGGGGGGCGCCGCTGATCTCCCGCGAACTGGAGACCGGCACCCACTACCTCGCATGGAACCAGGGCGTCACCCGCACACGCTGGCTGGCGACCAAACTGGGCCTCGGTGCGGCGGCCGCCATGACCGCCGCCGGACTGGCCTCGCTCGCGGTGAGCTGGTGGAGCAGCCCCATCGACCGGGCCGTCGACGGTGGCGGCGCGACGGACACGTACCTCCCGCGCATCGACCCCGTGGCCTTCGCCGCACGGGGTGTCGCCCCCATGGCGCACGCCGCCTTCGCCTTCGTCCTGGGCGTCGCCCTCGGCCTCGTTATCCGCCGCACCCTAGCCGCGATGGCCACCACACTCGGCCTCTACGCCGCCGTCCAGACCGTCGTGCCGATGTGGATCCGGCCCCACCTGGCTGCCACCGACCGGACCACCGTGCCGATCCGGCCCGGCGGCGCCCCCATCAGCATCCAGGACGGCGCCCGGCAGCTCGTGGTGCACCTCGAAGACGTGCCCGGCGCCTGGGTCACCTCCCAACAGACGCTGAACGCCGCCGGACGGCCGGCCGCGGTGCCGTCGTCCTTCGCCGACTGCCTGCACACCGAGTCGGGCCCGCCTGCCCTCCAGCAGTTCGAGCGGTGCCTCGCCGACCTCGGCGCCCAGGGCTACCAGCAGCAGGTGACCTACCAGCCCGCCGGGAACTTCTGGGCCCTCCAATGGGCCGAGACCGGGCTCTACCTCGTCCTCGCCCTGGCCCTGACCGGGTTCTGCGCCTGGTGGATCCGTCGCCGAGTGACCTGACAGACGGCAGTCTCACTACAGGAGTAACCGCGAGGGGCAGCCGGGCCCCGGCTGCCCCTCGCGGCGTCGACAGGCCCTCTCACCATTCAAGATCAATCTCGCCGATATCGTCGGCTGCCTCGTTGGCCCCCAAGGCCGGTACAGGCACGGGCCCGTCGGCACGGGATTCACCGCAGCTCCGCGAGGGTCTGCCCGGAGGCGTCCGGGGTGCGGGGACGGGGCACCGAGAGAAGCGGCGCGAGGTCGAGCCGCTTACTGACTTCGGCGCTTCAAGGTGACGGTGGCGGAAGGTCGAGGGAGAGTCCGGTCGCGGCGAGGAAGCCGTCCAGGACGTCGGCGCGGTACTG
>NZ_JBSGXP010000208.1:0-11277 GCF_053610105.1 Kitasatospora sp. NPDC054939
ACCCCTCCCGGACCCGGCCCCGGGTGGCCCCCACCACAGCCCTCACCCGCCGTGCCCGGCCAACCCACCCACCGTGGCCACCCGGACCGCCCGCGGCGACGATCCGGGGCTTCCCGAGTGACTCAGCAGGCCGGCGCGACGGACTCGGCGAGCGGCTGGTCGCCGGGTGCGGGGGCGAGGCCGCGCAGCAGATGGGTGAGCAGGTCGTCGAAGACCTCGTCCAGGGCGGGGCCGGCGAGCTGGCCGCTCGCGGCCTGGGTGGCGACCCCGTGCACGGCGGTGAACAGTACCGTGCCGATCCGGTCGGCGTCCCCCGTGCGGATCCGCCCCTCCTGCTGGCCGCGGGCGACCAGGGCGCGCAGGTCGGCCTTCAGGGGCTGCCAGGCGAGGTGCAGCTCGTCCGCGACGGAGCCGTCGTGCTTGCGGGCGAAGGCCAGCTCCAGGAGAGCGGCGTGGTCGACCGCGAAGTCGACGTAGGCACGGGCGACCGCGACGGCCTGCTCGTGGAAGCCGTCCCCGCTCCGGGTGAGGCCGCTGCGGGCGGCGGCGGTCAGGCGCTGCACGCCGGTGAGTGCGAGGGCGTCGAGGAGGGCGCGCCGGTCCTTGAAGTGGCGGCTGGGCGCGGCGTGGCTGACGTCGAGGGTCCGGGCGAGTTCGCGCAGTGACAGCGCGTCGACGCCCTGCTCGCGCAGTGTCTGCTCGGCGCGCTCCAGCAGTGCGGCGCGGAGGTCTCCGTGGTGGTAGCGGCCCGTTCGCATGGGCATCAGCATACGAGCAAGTTGTCGTTGACTACTTTGTTGGCGCTGACTACATTGGCGGCACCGGGCCGGCCGCACCGGCGCCATTTGCGCCGCCGTCGCCCGCGGGGCCGCCGAGTCGCGCCAGGGCCGCCGAGTCGTGCCGGGGCCGGCCGTCCGTACCGAGGAACGCCGAAAAAACGCCGAGGAGAGCCATGGACTTCAACCGCAGGACCACCCTGATCACCGGGGCGTCCACGGGCATCGGGGCGGCCTTCGCCCGCGAGCTCGCCGCCCGAGGATCGCACCTGGTCGTCGTCGCCCGCAGTGCGGACCGGCTGGACGGCCTCCGGCAGGAGCTGTCGGCGGCCCACGGCGTCATCGTGCACGCCGTCCCGCTCGACCTCGCCCGCCCCGGAGCCGGCGCGGAGCTGCAGCGCCGGGTCGCGGACCTGGGCGTCGAGGTGGATGTCCTGATCAACAACGCCGGCTTCGCGACCTTCGGCGCCGTGGCGGAGGGCGACCCGGCCCGGATGGCGGAGGAGGTGCACCTCAACTGCCTCACCCTCACCGACCTGACAGCCCGGCTGCTGCCCGGCATGGTCGAGCGCCGCACCGGCGCGGTGGTGAACGTGGCCAGTACGGCCGCCTTCCAGCCGATCCCGCGGATGGCCGTCTACGGCGCGACCAAGGCGTACGTGCTCTCCTTCACCGAGGCGCTCGCCAACGAACTGCGCGGCAGCGGCGTCCGCGCCCTGGCGATCTGCCCCGGCGCCACCGACACGCCCTTCTTCGACGTCATCGGCGACCAGGCCGCGGTGGGCATCCGCCGCCGGCCCGAGCAGGTCGTCGCCACCACGCTGGCCGCACTGCAGAAGGGGCGTCCGACCGTGGTCGACGGGTTCCTCAACCGCCTGGGCACGCTGGCGCCGCGGCTGCTGCCGCGCCGTACGACGGTGGCGGTGGCCGAGCGGGTCACCCGGCCGGGGCCGGCGGTCCGGACGGCGGCCTGAGGCCGGGCGGCTCAGCCGCCCTTCCGGTCGGGCTTCTCCTTCGCCTTCTGCCCCGTGGACCAGGTGAGTTCGAGCTCCAGCTCGATCTTCCCGTCGCCGACCTCCACCTCGAACTCGCTGTCCAGCACGTCGGGGATCCGCAGGCTCAACGTCCCTGGGCCGAACTCCAGTTCGGCGTTGCCGCCGTGCCGCAGCGCCTCCGCGAGGGCCGTGAGCCGATCGGCGGCCTCCAGCCGGGACAGCGAGGACTTCTGCTCGAACTTGAGGTCCTTCACGGATGCCTCCAACCCGAGGGGAGCGGGTACTTCCGGTACCGCCCATTGTCCGGCCGCACCCCGGGCCGGGCATCCGCTGGCCGACCGGGCCCCGGCCGGCGGGAATTGTCAGACACGCCCTACGGAGCCGGACGCTCCACCCGCACCGGGCCGCGCACCGTGTCGACCGCGCACAGCTGCGGGTCGCCGTCCGGCGGGCCGACCAGGTGGACGCCCGCGGTGCCCCGGACGGTGACCGGGCCGTGCACGGTGGTGCCGCAGAGGACGAACGCGAGGGCGCCGTCGGAACTCAGCGGGCCGTTCAGCTCGGCACCCGTGACGGCCACTGCCCCGCCCGGCCGGACGGTGATCGGGCCGTGGCTGCTGCTGCCCGGGCCGAGGCAGAGGGACTCGCCCGCCGCGACGGTCAGCGGTCCCCGCCGCACCCCGGTGAGGCAGGGGCGGCTGAAACCGACGGTGAGCCCGGCGGGCGCCGCCGCACTGCTCGCGGTGAAGGCCGGGTCGCCGCTGTAGCGGGCGGTGACCCGGTGGCCCGCCCGGCAGCAGCTCCGCGGTGGTGAGGACGGCCCGGCCGTCCGTCAGCGGGACGGTGCCCAGCGGGGTGTCGCCGTCGCTGAAGGTCACCGAGCCGCCGGGGGCGCCGAGGCCGGTCGCCGTGCCCGTCCCGGCGTCGGCGGCGAGCGGGGCGACGGCGGCGGTGAGGGTGGCGGGGTGGCCGAACAGCGGGTCGGTGCGGTCGGCGGCGAGGGCGAGCGCGGTGTCGTAGCGGAACGCGATGCGGGCCCGGCCGTGGCCGCGGTGGACGCCCTGGAGCAGGGCGGCGTCGGTGGCGCCGGGGGCCGCCCAACCGCTGCCGCCGCCTCCGCCCGCGCCGTACAGGTTGCCCGGGTTCCCGCCGCCGGAGCCACGGCCCCGCCGTACCGGCCCCCGCCGCCGCCTCCACCGCCGTTGCCGCCGCGGGCACCGTTCCCGCCGGGGCCGCCGCTGCCGGGGTTGGGCAGGCCGGTGTTGGGGTCGGTGTCGCCGCCGGGCGCACCGGGGCCGCCGAGGCCGAGTTGGGGCTGCCGGCGCCGGGGGCGGACCGGCTCCCGCCGCCGCCCGCGACGCCGGAGCCGGCCGGGCCGCCGCCCTGGCCGCCGTCCCCGGCCACCGGTCCGCCGCCGGCCCCGCCGTGCAGCAGCGGACCGCCGTTGCCGGCGCCCCCGCCACCGCCCGCGACCAGCACCCGGTCGGCCGGGCCGAACGCACCCGCCCGGAGGTCCGAACCGCCGCCGCCGTGCGCACCGCCGCCGCCCGCCCCGTGGCCGGTGCCGCCGGGCCGGGCGTACTCGCCGCGCCGGGAGCTGCCGGGCACCCGCGGACGGGATCGACGAGGGAGCGCTGACATCCTCGACAGCTCCCCGCGGGTAGGCCATTGGCGATCCGCACGGCGCGCGGCCCGTCCGGCTGGGCGATCCACCGACGACGGGCGGGCGCCCGGGCCGCCCGTTGGGGCCCGCCTCCTCAGGCCGAGCGGCGGTAGTACGTGACCGCGATGCTGACCGGGCCGTCGTCCGGCGCGGTGGCGAGGGCGCGGACGACGGCGAAGTCCCGGCCGCCCGGCGCGCGCACGCAGAAGCTCCGACCGGGGCCCAGGGCGTCGAACGGCAGCGCGGCGGCGGGCCGGGCCTCGACGCCCCTGATGCAGTCGGGGAGGCCGAGGCTGCCGCCCGCCGCGATGTGGGCGCGGCTGTCCTCGGGGAGGTAGAACTCGCCCGCCTGCCGGCCCAGGTACCAGCCGGCCGTCTCCTGCGGGGCGACCTTCCCCGCCTTCAGGTCGAACTCGAAGGAGTGGTCGGGCGAGGTGAGTTCGCGGTCGGTGTAGACGGCGGTGTAGCCCGGGACGGTGGCGGCCGGGGTGGGCGCCGTCGGCGCGGCCGAGGGCGCGCCGGGGGAGGGCGGTGCGGACGGGGCGGTGGCGGCGACGTGCCGGTCGTCGAAGTCCTCCGGGTCGTCGGAGCCGTCGAGGTCCAGGACGACGAACGCCCCGACGGCGCCGGCGAGCAGCGCGGCGGCGGTCAGCAGTACGGTCCGGGCGATGCGGCCCGGAGCGCCGGTCCGGGCGCCGCCCCCGGCCGCGCCGACGGCGGGTCCGGCGGGGACGGACTCCAGGCGGGTGGCCGGTGCGGCGGCCGACGGGACCAGGGCGGTCACGGCCTCCGCGGCGGGCAGGACCAGGGCGGTGGGCGCGTCCGGGCACGGGTCGGCCGGGGGAGGGGTGATCGGCAGCTCGCTGTGCCGGCGCAGCTCGGTGCTCACCTGCTGGGGCAACCAGTCGTCGGAGAAGCGGAGTTCGCCGCCGGTGGCGGGGTGCAGCCGGGCGGCCTCGATGAGCTCCGCGGTGCCCGGCCGGTCCTCGGGCGCCTTGGCCAGGCAGCGCCGCACCAGCTCGTGCAGGCCGGCGGGCAGCCCGTCGAGGTCGGGCTCCTCGTGGACCGCCCGGTAGAGCGAGGCGGGTTCGGGACCGTCGCCGAACGGCGGCTTCCCGGAGCCGACGTGGGCGAGCAGCGCGCCGAGCGCGAAGACGTCGGTGGCCGGCGTCGCGGACTGCCCGAGGACCTGTTCGGGGGCCATGAAACCGGGCGAGCCGATGCGCAGGCCGGTGCCGGTGAGCGGATTGGCGTCGGCGGCGCGGGCGATGCCGAAGTCGATCACGCGCGGGCCGTCGGCGGCGACCAGGAC
This sequence comes from Kitasatospora sp. NPDC054939, assembly GCF_053610105.1. NCBI lineage: Bacteria > Bacillati > Actinomycetota > Actinomycetes > Kitasatosporales > Streptomycetaceae > Kitasatospora > Kitasatospora sp. NPDC054939. The sequence goes on from NZ_JBSGXP010000208.1 coordinate 4,747, forward strand.
GTTGCCCGGCTTGAGGTCGCGGTGGACCACCCCGGCACCGTGGACCGCCTGCAGGGCCTCGGCGATGCCCGCCAGCAGCAGCAGGACGGTCCGCTCGGGCAGCGGACCGTGGCGCTGCACGACCTGGTGCAGGGAGGGTCCGGCGACGAAGGCGGTGGCCAGCCAGGGCGTGGCGGCGTCGGTACCGGCGTCGACCACCTGGGCCGTGTAGAGGCCGTGGATGCGCCGGGCGCTGGCCACCTCCTGGGCGAAGCGGTGCCGGAACTCCGGGTCCTCGGCCAGTTCGGGCCGGACGACCTTGAGGGCGACGGGGCGCCCGCCGGGCGTGTACGCGAGGTAGACGCGGCCCATGCCGCCCGCGCCCAGCTGCGCGCAGGGGCGGTAGCCGCCGACCTCCCGGGGGTCGTCCGGGGCGAGTGCCCGGAATGCCGTGGGCGCCGGGGCGCCAGGGGGCTCTGCGGTCATGTCGGCTCCCAGCAGGTCGGTGAAAGCGAGCGGTTCGGTGTGAAGCGCATGGCTCGGGCGCGTGGGGTCGGGCGCGTCGGGCGGGCCGGGGATCGAGACGCTGCGCCGCGGATCGGATCGGAGCATATACCGACTGGAGTTTCAGTCAGGGCGCTCCCCGGTTCGACCGTACCGCAGGCCCTCCGGGTAGGGTGACCCCTTGTGGCTGACCGTCGAACCCTGATCATGGAAGCGGCCGCGCGGGTCATCGCCCGGCGCGGTGTCCGCGGGCTGCGCGTGGAGGAGCTGGCGGCCGAGGCCGGGGTCTCCACGGCGCTGATCTACTACCACTTCAAGGACCGTGCGGGGATCCTCCGGTCGACCCTGGAGTTCATCAACGACCGCGCCGAGCGGTACACGACCGAGCGCGCCGCGGACGCCCCGCCGCTGGACGCCCGCGGCGAACTGGAGCAGACGCTGCTGCTGGAACTCCAGGACACCCCCGAGGTGCGGGAGAACAGCACGGCCTGGGGCGAGCTGCGGGCCAGCGCGGTGTTCGACCCCGAGCTGCGCGAGGACCTGGCCCGGGCGACCCTGGTGTGGGTGCAGGAGGTGGCCGACCTGATCGGGCGGGTGCGGCCGATGAACGGCGCCGCCGCCCTCGCCGCCTCCGCCGAGCGGCTGACCGCGCTGCTGGAGGGGCTGAGCGTCCGCTGGCTGAGCGGCAGCCTGCCGGTGGAGCACGCGCGCGAGTTGATGGCCGGCGCGATCGACAGCGAACTGGAGCGGCTGCGCGGCTGACCGCCCGCACCGTTCGCGCGCCCCGGGCCCCGCCGGCCCGGGGCGCCGCTGTTCCCGGACCCGGGCCCGGGCCCGGGTCGGCCCGGCCCGTTCCCAGAACCGAACCCGCGGCGACGAACCCGCCTTGCTCGTCATGACTGAATTTTCAGTCAGTGTCAGAGTGAAGGCACGACCCCGGGTGCAGAACCCGGAGCCGGTGCAAGGCCGCCGGGCCGCACCGGGACCGGCGATCGGCGGACCACCCACGGGTCCGCCGGCGGTGCCCGGTCCGGCCCGGCGGGCGATACTTGATCTGGAGATCCGCATGAGCGACCACCCCGGCGACGACCGCTTCCGCGACGACCGCTCCCTGTTCGGCCGGCTCTTCGGTACCGAGCTCTCCCGCAGGAGCGCACTCGGCACCGCCGCCGGCCTCGGTGCGGCCGGGATCGCCGCGGGTGCCTCACCCGCCTCCGCGCGGCCCGCCGGACCGGCCGGCGGCGCGCTCCCGAGCCGGTGGGTGGAGCGCGACGACGCCCCGCACGCCCGGACCTGGATGTCCTGGCCGTCCCGGAAGTCCGTCTGGGGCCGGCAGCTCGCGGGCATCCAGCAGGACATCGCGCTGATCGCCCGGACGATCGCCCGCTTCGAGCCGGTCGTCCTGTGCGCCCCCGACGACTGGAGCGTGCGGCAGGCGCAGCCGCTGTGCGGGCCCGGCGTCGAGGTGATCGGCTCCATCCCGACCGACGACCTCTGGATGCGCGACGTCGCGCCGGTGTTCCGCCGCGACGGCCGCGGCGGACTCGACGCCGTCGGCCTGAACTTCAACGGCTGGGGCAACAAGCAGACCCACCGCTGGGACGCGCACGTCGCCGCCGAGGTCGCCCACCGGGCCCGGCTGCGGTTCAGCCGTGCGGACCTCGTCGGCGAGGGCGGTTCGGTCGAGACGGACGGCGAGGGCACCGTGATGGCCACGGAGAGCAGCCTGGTCAACAAGAACCGCAACCGGGGCATGAGCCGCGACGAGATCGAGGACGAGATCCTGCGCGTCTACGGCGCCGACCGGATGATCTGGGTGCCCGGCATCAAGGGCCAGGACATCACCGACGACCACATCGACGTCACCTCCCGGTTCGTCCGGCCCGGCGTGGTCATGGTGCAGCTGCCCCCGCCCGGCCGGGACGACATCTGGGCCCGCGACGCCCGTGAGCAGTTCCACCTGCTCTCCCGGGCCACCGACGCCCGGGGCCGCCGGCTCCAGGTGATCCGGGTCGACGGTCCGGACACCACGCGCTCGCGGGACCCCAAGTTCGTCGACTCCTACCTCAACTTCCACGTCGTCAACGGCGGCGTGATCACCGCCCAGTTCGGCGACCGGGCCAAGGACGAGGCCGCCCGGCAGACCCTCGCCGCGGCCTTCCCCGGCCGCGAGGTCGTCCAGCTCGACGTCGACCGCCTGATGGCCGGGGGTGGCGGCATCCACTGCGCCACCATGCAGGAACCGCTGCCGTAGCGGGCCACGCGCCCGTTCCGGCCCGGCTCGCCCCGGCCTTGCCCGCCCCGGCCGAGCCCGTTCAGACCGAAGGCCCCACGGCCGTACGCCGTCCGGCCGAACCCGCGTCGGACAGGCACCCCTGCCGAACACCCCAGCCGAACCCCCGCCGAACGCCCCTGCCGAACCCCCGCCGAACGCCCCTGTCGAACGCCCCGCCCCGGTGCGCCCGCAGCGTGCGCGGGCCGGGCGCCGTTCCGCGCACCGCGCACCCCCGCATCCGCATCCCCGCCCTCATCCCGTCGGAGCAGCCCGTGACCGGACCCACCCCCTCCCGCCCCTCCCCGTCCCGCCGGACGGTGCTGCGCACCGCGGCCGGTGCCGGACTGCTGGCCCTGGGCGCGACCGCCTGCCTCTCGGAGGAGGGCGCGGAGCCGCCCGCCCCGGGCGCCGGCGGGTCGTCGTCCGCACCGGACACCGCCCAGCCGTCCGCGACCGGCGGCCCGGGAGGTGCCGGCGGCGGCGCCACCCCCGGCCGCCGGTTCGGCGCCGAGTGGGAGAGCCACAGCCGGACGTACATGTCCTGGCCCGCCTCCACCGGCATCTGGGAGGAGGACCTGCCCGCCGTCCGGGAGGACATCGCGCGGCTCGCCCGCGCCGTGGCGGGCTACGAGGCGGTGGTCATGTTCGCCCGCCCGGGCCAGGCGGACGCGGCGCAGAAGGCGTGCGGCAACGACGTCGAGGTGGTGCCGCTGCCGGTCGACGACCTGTGGGCCCGCGACACCGTGCCGGTCTTCGTCGAGGACTCCGGCACCCTGAAGGGCGTCGACTTCAACTTCAACGGCTGGGGCAACAAGCAGAAGGAGCACGGCAACGACTCCGCGCTCGCCGCCGCCGTGCTCGGCAAGTACGGCATCGAGCGGGTCCGCACGCCGCTGGTCGCGGAGGGCGGCTCCTTCGAGACCGACGGGCAGGGGACGCTGATGGTCACCGAGAGCTCGGTGGTCAACCAGCGCCGCAACCCGGGTCACAGCCGGGACGAGATCGAGGCCGAGCTGAAGAAGGCGCTCGGGGTGACGAAGGTGATCTGGTTCGCGGGTGTGCGCGACCAGGACATCACCGACGCCCACGTGGACTGCCTGGTGCGCTTCGCCGCGCCCGGGGTCGTCCTGCTGGACCAGCCGTTCCCCGGCGCACCCGCCGACGTCTGGTCGCGCTCCGCCGCCCAGGCCCGCGAGGTGCTGAAGACGGCCACCGACGCCCACGGCCGGCGGCTGAAGGTGATCGACCTGCCACAGCCCGATCCGGACCGGATCACCGGGCGGGGCGATGCGTTCGTCTCCTCGTACATCAACTTCTACATCGCCAACAAGGCGCTGTTCGTGCCGCGCTTCGGTGACGCGAAGGCGGACGACCGGGCGCAGCAGATCCTGCGCGACCACTTCCCGGGCCGCGACATCGTCCCGGTGAAGATCGACAACATCGCCGCCGGCGGCGGTGGGATCCACTGCTCCACCCACGACCAGCCCGGCAAGCCCGAGGACTGAACCGTCCGAGCCTCCGCAGCCCCTCGATCCGAGGAGGCTCCGGGGGCTCCGGCGTTCGCCGCGGCACCCCGTCCGCCCGGCGCGCGCGGTCACCCCGGTGTGGGGCCGTCCACGCCGCCCGCGCCGTCCGTGCCGTCCGCTCCGTCCGGCTGCCCGGTCTCGGCGGCGACCGCGGCGGCGAGCAGTCCGCGGGCGTGGTCCAGCGGGATCGAGCCGCTCAGCCAGCGGATGCTGAGCCCCTCCAGGAGGGCGGTGAGGCGCTCCGCCGCGGCGGCGTGGGCCGGCGCGGTGCCGGTCGGGCGGGCGTGGCCGAGCAGTCCGGCGATCTCGTGCACCCAGGTGTGGGTGGCGCGGGCGAGGTCCTGCCGCAGGTCGGGGTCGAAGACCGCGCTCGCCCGCAACTCGCCCCAGGCGGTGCTGTTCTCCCGCACCTCGGCGGTGTCCTGGAGCTCCAGCAGCAGGGCCTGGCGCAGTTCCTCGCCCGGGTCCTCCGCGAGGGTGCCGCGGTCCGCGCCGGCGGTGTAGCGGTCGGCCCGCTCGCCGATGAACTCCAGGGTCTCGCGGAGGATCCCGGCCCGGTCGGTGAAGTGGTAGTAGATCAGGGAGGTCGACACCCCGGCCTCGGCGGCCAGTTCCCCGACCCGCAGCCCGCGGACGCCACGGCGCGCGATGACGCGGGTGGCAGCTCTGACGATCTCTGTTCGGCGGTCCGGCACAGGTGGTCACTCTACCTGCGGACGGGCGGTTCGGACACAGTTCCTGAGTAGATCTTCAGGACCCTTTCCCAAGGCCGGCGGGCACCCCCTTTCGCCCTTCTCCCAAGATACTTCCCGTAGCTGCAGCCCCCGTTCGTGCACGAGTAGGCGGCTCCATCGGCGGCGCTGTGGGCGCGGTCTCGGCTCAGTGCCGCCCAAGAGATTGACTGAAATTTCAGTTCGAGCCAGGATGTGGGTCACCCCACACCTCCCGATCCCTCCAGGGAGCTTCCTTGAACACCACCCCCATGCCCCGCCGCAAGCTGCTCGGCTACGGCGCGGCCGCGCTGCCCGTCGTCGCGCTCGGCGCCGCCCTCCCGGCGGCCGCCCGCGCCGCCGGACTCCGGCCCGCCACCGCGTCCGGTACCGCCGTGCAGTCCGCCGCCTCCTCGGCCGCCGGCGTGCTGCGGATGCCGGCCGAGACCGACCGCCACACCCGGACCTTCATGGCCTGGCCGGCGCTCTCCTCGATCTGGGACAACCAGCTGGCCGGCGTCCGCCGCGACATCGCCAACGTCGCCCACGAGATCTCCCGCTGGGAGCCGGTGGTCGTGCTGGCCCGCCGCGGTCAGGCCGCCGACGCCCGCTACCACTGCGGGTACGGCGCGTACTACTCCGTCGAGGTGCTGGAGATCGCCAACGACGACCTGTGGATCCGGGACTTCGGCCCGACCTACGTCGTCGGCCCCGGTGCGATCGCCGGCGTCGACACCAACTTCAACGGCTGGGGTAAGCGCGGGACCGCGTACTACCAGCCGTACGCCAACGACGCCGCCGCGGCCTCGATCCTGCTCGCCGAGTACGGCGTCCGGCGGATCCGGGCACCGTTCGTCGGCGAGGGCGGCTCGCTGGAGACCGACGGCGAGGGCACCCTGATGGCCACCGTCAGCTCCCTGGTCAACCCCAACCGCAACCCCGGGATGTCCCAGACGCAGGTCGAGCAGGGCCTGAAGTCCTCGCTCGGCATCGACAAGGTGATCTGGGTCCCCGGACTGGCCGGCCAGGACATCACCGACTGCCACATCGACTGCCTGGCCCGGTTCACCGCCCCCGGCAAGGTCATCCTGGACAAGCCCGGCCCCGGCGTGGACGCCCGCTGGGCCGCGGTCTACGAGGAGACCAAGCGCGTGCTGCAGCTCGCCACCGACGCCCGCGGCCGCCGCCTGCAGATCACCGAACTGCCCGGCCCGGACCGCCGGGAGATCCGCGGGACCGGCAAGGACTTCCTGTCCAGCTACACCAACTACTACACCGTCAACGGCGCCGTCATCGCCCCGCAGTTCGGCGACCGGTACGCGGACGGCGTCGCGTACGCGATCCTCCAGGCCGCCTACCCGGACCGCCGGATCGTCCAGCTCGACATCGACAACATCGCGAGCGGTGGCGGCGGTATCCACTGCGCCACGCAGTCCGAGCCGGCCGTCCCCGCCGCCGGCTGAACCGGCCCGGGCGCCGACCGGCGCCGACGGGTCCGCGCACCGGCCACCCGCTGCGCCGGTCCGCGCCACTTCCA
>NZ_JBSGXP010000209.1:0-11204 GCF_053610105.1 Kitasatospora sp. NPDC054939
CCGGCCGAGGGTGAGGCGGCCCCGCGCCGCCGTCGCCGCCGGCCGCGCAGCACCGCCGCGGGCGAGGGCACGGCCGCCGCCCCGACCGAGGCACCCGCCACCGAGGCGCCCGCCGTCGAGGCCCCTGCGGCCAAGAAGGCTCCGGCCGCCAGGACCCGCGCGGCCAAGGCCCCCGCGGCGAAGGCTCCGGAGGCGAAGGCACCCGAGGCCGAGGGCGAGGCCGCCGCGCCGCGCCGCCGGACCCGGACCCGCCGCCCCGCCGCCGGTGAGGCCCCCGCGGAGGGCTGAGCCCGAATTGCTCGATCGAGGGGGCGGCGGTGTCCGGACGGACGCCGCCGCCCCCTCGGCGTTCCCCGGACGGACGCCGCCGCCCCCTTGTGGCGCTCTCCGGACCCGGGCGCTGTCCGGAGCGGGCCCGTCGGCGGCGCGCGGGGGCCCACTACGCTCGGGGTTACCGACGGGTTGGGCGGCTGTCCGACAGGCTCCGGGCCCGGCCGGCCGCCGCGCACCGCACCGCACCGAGGAGCCCCACGCCATGAGCACGCCGCCCTTCCTGACGCTGCCCGCCTGCGCCCGTCCGCTGCGGGTGGCCACCGCGCGCGGGGAGTTCGCCGCGCTGCGGGCGGAGCCGGCCGGCGCGGTCCGCGGTTCGGCGCTGCTGGTGCCCGGCTTCACCGGCAGCAAGGAGGACTTCATCGCGCTGCTGGAGCCGCTCTCCGCGGCCGGCTACCGGGTCACCGCGGTCGACCAGCGCGGCCAGAACGGCACCGGCGGCCCGGACGACCCGGCCGCGTACGCCGTCGGGGCGCTGGGCGCGGACGTCCGGGCGCTCACCGACGCGCTGGCCGGCGACGGGAGCGGACCGCCGCACCTGCTGGGCCACTCCTTCGGCGGCCAGGTGGCCCGGGAGGCGGTGCTCGCCGCGGCCGGCGGCCCGCTGCCCTGGCGTTCGCTGACCCTGATGTCGACCGGCCCCGGGGCGATCGAACCGGGTGAGGCCGCCCGGACCTCCCTGCTGCTGGACGCCCTGCGGTCGATGGACCTGGAGGCGATCTGGCAGGTGATGCAGCAGTTGGAGGAGGGCAGCGGCGACCCGGCCCGGCGGCCGTCCGCCGAGGTGGCCCGCTTCCTGCACCGCCGCTGGCTGGCCAACGTCCCGCAGGCGCTGACCACCACCGGCGGGCACCTGATCGCGGCCCCCGACCGGGTGGACGAGCTGGCCGCGGCCACCGCCGGGGTGCTGCCGGTCCTGGTGCTCTCGGGCGTGCGGGACTACGCCTGGCCGGTCCCGGAGCAGACGCTGATGGCCGAGCGGCTGGGCGCCCGCCGGGTGATCGTCCCGGAGGCGGGGCACTCCCCCAACGCCGAGCAGCCCGCCGCCACCGCGGCCGCCCTGGCCGACTTCTGGGCGTAGCGCACCGCCGCTCCCCGTAGCGCTCCCCGGCCCGCACCGCCGCTCCTTCCGGGCCGGCGTGCGGACGGGCACGGGACAAAAGTCGTTAGTTGCGGTAATATTTGATTTCCTCCGGAAATCATCGCCGACATCGCTCCGGGCACCGCCCCGGGCACCGATCGGCCGCAACCCGGACGTCACGGCCGGGCAACGACCCGGAAGCGGCACCGCTCCACAGTGGTCCAACGAGGGACCAGCCGTACGCGCAGCAGGGGGGAGCCCTTTTGCCGCAGCAGACGACCGCGCCACCGCGCGACACCGCGCCGGACACCGCAGCATGGAACCCACCGGTGGCAGTGCCACCGCCCGCGGAACCCGCCGCACCGGCCGCAGCACCGACCCGTTCGCGACCGCCCCGCACCACGGGGCCAGGAAAGGAGAGGCCCATGCGCTTCGAGATCCTCCGACTGGACGACGCCTCCGGCACCGCGACCGACCGCCTCATCGCCGACGCCGAAACCGTCCGCGAGCTCGTCCAGGACGCCGCCCGCACCGGCGAGCGCCTGCTCATCCGCCCGTGCCCGACCGTCTGACCCCACGCGGCGACTCCCCCGCAGCGCCCTGGTCCGCAGGGCCCGCACCCGCCGCGCCCGAGCCCGGACCGTCCGACCCCGACGTTCCGATACCCGGCTGACGCCCCGCCACCGAGACCGCCCGACGCGGTCGCCGATGACGGGGCGTCAGTGCGTCCGGGGGCGCCCGGGCACCCGCCGTCCGCCCCTCGGACGTTTGCCGCCGCCCCGCGGTGGACATCCCCTACCGGGGGTCGCCCGCACCGCGCCCGCCCGCACCGGCCTCCGTACGGGTGATCGTCCTTGACGCGGCGGTCCGGAGGGAGGAGCGTTGTCGGCTATGAGGGGCGAGCCAAGCTGCCCGAGGTGCGCCGGTCGGGTCCGCGCCCCCGGTCTGTTCTCAGACACCTGGCAGTGCGACCGGCACGGAGCGGTGCACCCGATGCAGCCCGTGCTGCCCCCGAGCGTGGAGGCGCTCGGCGTGGCCGTCGCCCGGTCCCAGGTCCCCGTCTGGCTGCCCTGGCCGCTGCCGGTGGGCTGGCTCTACACCGGGATCGCCCACGTCGGTGACGACCTGTCCGGTGGCCGCGCCACCGCGGTGGCCTGCGCCGGCCCGGCCCCGCTCGGCGGCTTCGGCGAGCTGGTGCTGGTCGCCGAGGAGCTGGGGGTCGGCCTCGGCGCCCGGTACGCGGGCCTCCCCGGGCCCGATCCGGGCGACTCGGTGGGCCTGTACAAGCCCGCCGACGCCAAGCTGATGGCGGCCGGCCGGCCCACCCCGATGTTCCACGTCCCGGACGCCCCGGCGGACCGTGCGGTCTTCGTCGGCGAGGCGCGCGGGCTCTGGCTCTGGGCGGTCGCCTGGCCCGAGCAGTCGGCGCTGGTGATGTACGACGAGCTGGTGCTCACCGATCTGCGCGAGGCCGGGGCCGAGCTGGACCTGCTGCCCTGCGGGGCGCTCACCCCCCGGCTGCTGGGCTGAGCCGGGCGCCCGGCCGCCCCGCGGACGGGGCTGACCGGGGGGCGCCCGCCGCACTATCCTGGGCCTCCCGTGGACCCCGCCCGCCCCAGGAGGCAGCGCCCGTGCGCATCGACCTGCACGCCCACAGCAACGCCTCCGACGGCACCGACAGCCCGGCCGCCCTGGTCGCCGCGGCCGTCGGGGCGGGCCTGGACGTGGTGGCGCTGACCGACCACGACACGGTGGCCGGGCACGCCGAGGCGGCCGAGGCGGTGCACGCGCTGCCCGCCGGCACCCGGCTGACGCTCGTCCCCGGGGCCGAACTCTCCTGCGTGGTGGGCGACGTCAGCATGCACCTGCTGGCGTACCTGTTCGACCCCGCGGAGCCCGCCTTCGCGCAGGAGCGCGACCTGGTGCGCAACGACCGCTTCCGGCGCGGCCGCAAGATCGTCGAGCGCTGCCGCGAGCTCGGCGCGGACATCAGCTGGGAGCAGGTGGAGCGGATCGCCGGCAACGGCGCGGTGGGCCGCCCGCACATCGCCAGCGCCCTGGTCGAGGCCGGCGTGGTGGCCACCGTCTCGGACGCCTTCACGGCCGACTGGCTGGCCAACGGCGGCCGGGCGGACGTCCGCAAGCACGAGACCGACCCGGTCCGGGCGGTCCGGCTGGTCCGGGCGGCCGGCGGGGTCCCGGTGTTCGCGCACCCGGGCGCGGTCAAGCGCGGGCGGACGGTGCCCGACGAGGTGATCGCCGAACTCGCCGCCGCCGGACTGGCCGGCCTGGAGGTCGACCACATGGACCACGACGAGGACGCGAAGGCCCGGCTGCGCGGACTGGCCGGCGAGCTGGGCCTGCTGACCACCGGCTCCAGCGACTACCACGGCACCCGCAAGACCGTCCGGCTCGGCGAGCACACCACCGATCCCGCCGTCTACGAGGCGCTGGTGGCCCAGGCGACCGGCGCGAAGCCGATCGGCCGCTGAGCCTTCGCTCCGGCGCCCGGTGCGCGCGGGGGTGGTGGGCCCGACCGCCCCGATCCCCCGTCAGTCCAGCGCCACCGCACGGCGGTCCGGGTCGCGCAGGTCGGTGCCGTGCTGAAGCCAGCGCTCCTGCAGGGCCGCCGCGCCGTGCACGCGCTTCCAGCCGGCCTCGTTGGGCGTCATCGGCAGCAGCGGCAGGAAGCGCACCGGGTCGGCCGGCTCGGCCAGCTCCAGATCGGCCACCAGCCCGCCCGGCTCGGCGGCCAGCACCGAGGTGAAGGGCGCGCCGTCCCAGAGCGGGGAGCCGAGGTCCAGCGAGCCGCCCGGGGCCACCACCAGGCCCTCCACCTGCGGCGTCGCCGCGAAGGTGGCGAGGGTGCGCAGCACGCCGTCGCGTCCCCCACGGACCGTCAGGACCAGTTCGACGCGCGGCCCGCGCAGCTGATCGGCGACCGGTGAGGTCGGATCGGCCATCGGTGCGCCCGCCATGCCGAGGGTCGCGTAGCGCACCAGGCCGTCGGCGTCCGGGCCGAAGCGGAGCACCTCGATCCGGTCCGCCCCGAGGAAGGTGACCGCGGCCCGTCCGCCGGGCTCACCGAAAGTGCTGATCAGCCGGGCCTCGACCGCGGCCAGGACGGCGTCCCTGGACAGCTCCGCGGAGGAGCCGTCGAACGGGTCGCCGAAGTGAGGGAAGTCGTGCGCCATGCCGGTGAGCGTAACCCGCCGCCGCTGCCCGCCCGTCGAACCCCCCAGCGGCGATCGGCGCGCAGATGTTAGTGTGAGCGACTGGCCACCGGGGATGTCTATACCCCCGGGGCAGCGGCGCGAAGGAGGTGGTTGCGGTGGATACCAGCCGACCATGCAGTACCGGCAGCTCTACCCGGCCCGACCGCCTCTCGCCTACCCCTCGCTCCGCAGTCTGAAACGGCTTCAGCAGCCGATTCCGGCGGCAGTGCCCGAGTGAGCGCACGGCAGCGGCGGGCCCGGCCGGGAGAGCACCCTCCCCGGTGACCGGTCGTTCCGCTCGCGCGCCCCAGCAAGGCCGAGGACCGACCAGAGCCACCGGCATCCATCGGTGTTCCATGCCGTCGCACCACGGCCCTCCGTCACCGCGCCGCCGTGCGGCGGCTCCTGCCCAAGGGAGCCTGCCATGTCGATGATCAACACCCTGCGCGCCGCCGTCCGCACCAACCGCCGGCGCTCGACGAACCGGCTGTACGACGCGATCCACCCGGGCGAGACCACCTCCGCCGTCGTCGACTGCGCGGTCTACCAGGACGGCAAGCGCCACGGCGAGAGCTGCAGCCCGCGCGAGGCCGCCCGCCGGGTGAAGGCCGCGCAGCAGGTGCAGGAAGGCGCAGGATCGTTCAGCTGGATCGGCCTCCACGAGCCCACCGAGGCCGAGTTCGAGGGCATCGCCCAGCGCTTCGGGCTGCACCCGCTGGCGGTCGAGGACGCGGTGCACGCCCACCAGCGGCCCAAGGTGGAGCGGTACGACGACGTGCTGTTCGCGGTCTTCAAGACCATCCGCTACGTCGAGCACGACCAGCTGACCCCGACCAGCGAGGTGGTCGAGACCGGCGAGCTGATGGTCTTCGTCGGCAGGGACTTCGTGATCACCGTCCGGCACGGCGGGCACAGCTCGCTCAAGGAGCTGCGCCACCGCCTGGAGGCCGACGCGGACGGCTCCGGGCTGCTCGCCAAGGGCCCGTCCGCGGTGCTGCACGCCATCGCCGACCAGGTGGTGGACAACTACCTGCTGGTCGCCGACCGGCTGCAGACCGACGTGGACGAGATCGAGTTCGACGTCTTCTCCAACAAGGGCGGCCGGGGCACCGACGTCGGCCGGGTCTACCAGCTCAAGCGCGAGGTGCTGGAGTTCAAGCGGGCCACCGCGCCCCTGCTGCGGCCGATGCAGCAGCTGTCCGAGCCGCTGCAGCGCCTGGTCGACCCGGACATCCAGAAGTACTTCCGGGACGTCGCCGACCACCTGGCCCGGGTCACCGAGCAGGTGTACGGCTTCGACGAGCTGCTGAACTCGCTGCTCCAGGCCAACCTGGCGCAGGTCTCGGTGGCGCAGAACGAGGACATGCGCAAGATCACCGCGTGGGCCGCGATCTTCGCCGTCTCCACCATGATCACCGGCGTGTACGGGATGAACTTCGACCACATGCCCGAGCTGCACTCCGAGTACGGCTACCCGATCGTGCTCGCCAGCATCGCGGTGATCTGCGTCGGCATGTACCGCGGCTTCCGCCGCAACGGCTGGCTCTGACGGCCCGGGGCACCCGCCCGCGACCGCCTACCGGCGACCGCCCCGGGCCACCAGGACCAGCCCCAGCAGGATCAGCACCACCGCCGGGTAGGCCGCCACCGGCGGCCACTGCCCCAGCCAGAGCGCCGCGATCAGCGCGGCGCCCGGCGTCTCCAGCAGGATCGCGGTCGAGGTGACGGACGGGCCGAGGGTGCGCACCACCCGGTTGCTGAGCGAGTGCCCCAGCAGCTGCGCGGTGACCATCAGCAGCGCGATCTGCCACCACACCCCCGCCGACCAGCCGGACATCGGGGTCCCGGCGACCAGGCAGACCAGCAGCAGCACCGCCGCCGTCGTGGCGTAGCAGACCAGCGTGTACGCGGTGGTGCTGACCGACTTGCGGACCTCCGCACCGAGCAGCATGTACCCCGCCGCCGCGAGGCCCGCGCCGAGCGCCAGCGCGTCGCCCAGCAGCGCCCGCGGGGAGAGCGACAGGTCGACGCCGGTGAGCACCAGCACCCCGGCGAAGGCCACGCACATCCCGATCCAGACCACGCGCGGCGCCCGCACCCCGGACAGCCGCATCAGCAGGATCGTCCACAGCGGGGTCGTGGTGACCAGCGCGGTCGCCGAGGCCACCGAGGTCATCCGCAGGCTGGGCATCCAGAGCGCGAAGTGCACCGCGAGCAGCACGCCGGCGGCCACCGCCAGCAGCAGCGCCCGCCGCCCGATCCCGCGCAGCTCGGCCCGGTGGCGCAGCAGCGCGTACGGACCGAGGACGCCGACCGACATGACGTTGCGCCAGAACGCGATGGCCAGCGCCGGCGCGGCGGTCGCACTGATCAGCGGCGCCGAGAGCGAGATGCCCGAGATCGAGACGGCGAGCAGGACCAGGTCCAGCTTGGGCAGCGGCGCGTGCGGTGGCGCGGCGGCGCTCGGTCCGGCGGCGTGGACGGGGGCGGCGGTCTCGGGCCGGGCGGACGGCACAGCACTCCTCGGGGTTCGCGGTGCGGGGCGGGCGCTCCTACGGTAAGGCCCGTGCTGAGCCTACGGAACTGTCGACCGACAGGTGGGACGTTTCCCGGACACCCGAGGCCGTACGCTGTGCGCCATGGACCGTACGCCTGCCGCCGCCGAGACCGCCGACGACCTCCTCGACCGGGCCCTGCTGGAGGAGGCCGCGAAGAAGTCCGGGCTGCTCTGGGTGCGCGCCGACGGCCAGGAGTCCGGCCGGGCGCTCTGGCACGCCTGGCACGACGGCGCCGTGGTGGTCGTCGGCGACGGCATCGAGCAGCCGCTGCACGGCCTGGCCGCCGGGGCCGGCGCCGAGGTGACGGTGCGCAGCAAGGACAAGGGCGGCCGGCTGACCGGCTGGCGGGCCCGGGTCACCGCACCCGCCCCGGGGAGCGAGGCCTGGCTCGGCGCCGTCGAGGAGCTCAAGGGCAAGCGGCTGAACGCCCCGGACACCGACACCATCGCCGACCGCTGGGCCCGCGAGTGCCGGGTCCTGCGCCTGGAGCCGGTCGGCCCGCTCACCGAGCGCCCCGGTGCGATGCCCGACGGCTCGCACGCCACCGCCCCGATGCCCACCCCCGCCACCACCCGGCAGCCCATCCCGGCCGGCCTGCCCAGGCTGCTCTTCAAGCGCCGCGCCCGGGGCTGACCCGCCGCCCGTCCGCTTCCACCGGGTGGGCCCGTGGACCCGTGGGTCGGCGGGCCCGGCCCCCGGCACGCGGGTAGCCTGAACCGGCGGTGTCCGGTTTGCGGGCGTTCGACCGGGTGCGCCCCGGGCGGCGAGCGAGGCGAGGGAGTCCATGGCAGGGGCAGGCAGCCGGGTCTTCATCTCCCACCTCTCCGGCGTCGCCGTCTTCGACCCGAACGGCGACCAGGTCGGCCGGGTCCGCGACGTGGTGGTCGCCCTGCGGATCGGCAGCCGCCCGCCCCGGGTGCTCGGACTGGTCGTCGAGGTCGTCGGCCGCCGCCGGATCTTCCTCCCGATGACCAGGATCACCAGCCTGGAGTCCGGACAGGTCATCACCACCGGCGTCATCAACATGCGCCGCTTCGAGCAGCGCCCCTCCGAGACCCTCGTCCTCGCCGAACTGCTCGACCGCACGGTCACCCGCACCAAGACCGCCGAGGAGGTGACCGTCCTCGACGTCGCCATGGTGCAGAGCCGGGCCCGCGAGTGGGAGATCAGCAAGGTCTTCGTCCAGGCCGGGCGGGTTGGCCGACTCCGCAAGGCCCGCGGCGAGACCCTCACCCTCGACTGGAAGGACGTCACCGGCTTCTCGCTGCCCGAGGAGGGCCAGGGCGCCGCCAACCTGCTCGCCACCTTCGAACAGCTGCGCCCCGCCGATCTCGCCAACGTCATGCACCACCTGTCCGCCAAGCGGCGCGCCGAGGTCGCCGCCGCGCTGGACGACGAACGGCTCGCGGACGTCCTGGAGGAGCTGCCCGAGGACGACCAGGTCGAGATCATCGGCAAGCTGAAGGACGAGCGCGCCGCCGACGTCCTGGAGGCGATGGACCCGGACGACGCCGCCGACCTGCTCTCCGAGCTCCCCGGCGACGAGGCCGAGCGGCTGCTCCAGCTGATGGAGCCGGACGAGGCCGCCCCGGTGCGCCGCCTGCTCAGCTACGAGGAGAACACCGCCGGCGGCCTGATGACCACCGAGCCGGTCGTCCTCGAACCCGACGCCAGCGTCGCCGAGGCGCTGGCCCGGGTGCGGATCGCCGACAACAAGCCGGCCCTCGCCGCGCAGGTCTACGTCTGCCGCCCGCCCACCGAGACGCCCACCGGCAAGTACCTGGGCACCGTGCACTTCCAGCGGCTGCTGCGCGAACCCCCGTACACCCTGGTCGGCTCGCTGGTCGACGACGACCTCGACCCGCTGCCGCCGGACACCCCGCTCTCGCTGATCACCAGCTACCTGGCGGCCTACAACCTGGTCGCCGCACCCGTCGTCGACGACGGCGACCACCTGCTCGGCGCGGTCACCGTCGACGACGTCCTGGACCACCTGCTGCCCGAGGACTGGCGCGAGGAGGCCCTGCACGGGCTGGACGAGGAGAGGGAGGCGACCGGTGGACGCTGACCGCAAGGGACGCCGGGAGGGCCGCCGCGACGACCGGCGGGACGGCCCGCGCCAGCGCCTGCGGCTCCAGGGCGAGCTGCGGGAGCTGCGCCAGCTGCGCGAGCTGCGGGTCCGCGAGGGCGGCGGCCGCAGCCAGCGCACCGAGACCTCCGGCGGCGGCGCCCGGACCCGGCTCGACCAGCCGCGCACCACCCGGCCCGGCCTGATCACCCTGCCCACCTGGGACCCGGAGGCGTTCGGCCAGGTCTCCGAGCGGATCGCGCGCTTCCTCGGCACCGGCCGCTTCATCGTCTGGATGACCGTCGTCGTGGTGGTCTGGGTCGGCTGGAACACCCTGCTGCCGGACGCCGTCCGCTTCGACGACTACCCGTTCATCTTCCTCACCCTGATGCTCTCGCTGCAGGCCTCGTACGCGGCCCCGCTGATCCTGCTCGCACAGAACCGCCAGGACGACCGCGACCGGGTCAACATGGAGCAGGACCGCGCCCGCAGCGACCGCAACATCGCCGACACCGAGTACCTCACCCGGGAGGTCGCCGCGCTGCGCCAGGGCCTCGGCGAGGTCGCCACCCGCGACTTCGTCCGCTCCGAACTCCAGGGCCTGCTCAAGGAGATCGACGAGCGACGGGGAGCCCCCGAGGTGCTGTGACCGGCGGCACGCTACCGGCAAGTCAACGACCTCCCGCAGCGCCGTACCATCAAGGCATGGCCAACGAGACAGAGGTCGCCGCCGGCGTCACGGAGGACTCCGTGCGCGAGGCGCTGGCGACCGTCAACGACCCGGAGATCAACCGCCCGATCACCGAGATCGGCATGGTGAAATCGGTCGGCATCGGCGAGGGCGGCGCCGTACGGGTCGCGGTCTACCTGACCGTCTCCGGCTGCCCGATGCGCGAGACGATCGTCGCCCGGGTCCGCGAGGCCGTCGGCCGGGTCCCCGGCGTCACCGGCGTCGAGGTCGAGCTCGACGTGATGAGCGACGAACAGCGCAAGGAGCTCTCCCAGCTGCTGCGCGGCGGCGCCCCGGAGCGCGAGATCCCCTTCGCCCAGCCCGGCACCCTGACCCGCGTGTACGCGGTCGCCTCCGGCAAGGGCGGCGTCGGCAAGTCCTCGGTGACGGTCAACCTGGCCGCCGCGATGGCCGCCGACGGCCTCAAGGTCGCGGTGGTGGACGCCGACATCTACGGCCACAGCGTGCCCCGCATGCTCGGCGTCGAGGGCCGGCCGACCCAGGTCCAGGACATGATCATGCCGCCGCAGGCGAACGGCGTGAAGGTCATCTCGATCGGCATGTTCACCCCGGGCAACGCGCCGGTCGTCTGGCGCGGCCCGATGCTGCACCGCGCGCTCCAGCAGTTCCTCGCCGACGTCTGGTGGGGCGACCTGGACGTGCTGCTGCTCGACCTGCCCCCGGGCACCGGCGACATCGCCATCTCGGTGGCGCAGCTGGTCCCCAACGCCGAGATCCTGATCGTCACCACCCCGCAGATGGCCGCCGCCGAGGTGGCCGAGCGGGCCGGCACCATCGCGGTGCAGACCCACCAGAAGATCGTCGGCGTGATCGAGAACATGTCCGGCATGCCGTGCCCGCACTGCGACGAGATGATCGACGTGTTCGGCACCGGCGGCGGCCAGACCGTCGCGGACGCGCTCACCCGGACCGTCGGCGCGACCGTCCCGGTGCTCGGCTCGATCCCGATCGACGTCCGCCTGCGCGAGGGCGGCGACGACGGCCGCCCGGTCGTCCTGGCCGCCCCCGACTCCCCGGCCGGCGCCGCCCTGCGCGCCGTCGCCGGCAAGCTCGGCGGACGCCAGCGCGGCCTCTCCGGCCTCTCCCTCGGGCTCACCCCCAAGAACAAGTTCTGACGCCGCACGCGCAGGGGGCCGGACGCACGGTGAGGACGAACGCGAGTGTCCGGGGTGCACGGACTCGGAGGGTCCGGTGCTGT
>NZ_JBSGXP010000210.1:0-11036 GCF_053610105.1 Kitasatospora sp. NPDC054939
CGGCCCCGCAGCCCCGCGGGGCCGCGGCGCTCCGCCGGACGGCGGGTCAGAAGCCGGACACGTGCGTGGTGACGATCCTGACCCGGCCGTCCCGGGCCGCCTCCAGGGCGGCCCGCAGGCGCAGCGAGCGGGCGGGTCCCAGCAGGTCGAGCGCCTCCTGCTCGGTGGCCCAGCGGTAGTCGTCCAGCTCGCCGGCCGGCACGGTGACCGGGGTATCGTCCGGGACGGTGCCCAGGTCGAAGAGGAAGTGCTCGGCCGGGTGGTCGAGTTCGGCCGAGGCGTGGGTCCACGAGATGGCCAGCAGGTCGCCCGCCGCCCGGACGATCCCGGTCTCCTCCGCCAGCTCCCGCGCGGCGCACTCCGCCGGGCCCTCGCCCAGGTCGATGGTGCCGCCCGGGAACTGCCAGTGCTCCCGGTAGCCCGCCTTCACGATCAGGATCCGGCCCGACTCGTCGCGCAGCACCCCGCCGGCCGCCGCGTAGATCCGCGGCAGCGAGGCCAGCCACTCCTCGCGCGAGCGCAGCGGCTCGTCCGCCATGGCGCACCTCCTCCGTCCGCTCGGACCCGCCCACCGGTACGGGCCGGGTCGCCCGCTCCGCCGTGGTCCCCCGCCCATTCTGCACGCCGCCCCCGCGGCCGCCCGGGCCCGCCGCTCAGGCCGTAGCGAACTCCCGGCGGCAGTGCCCCAGCAGCGCGCGCAGGGCCGGGGCGCGGGTCGGCCGCCAGACCAGGGCGAGCAGGGCGGGGACGTCGGCGTCGGCGAGCGGGAGTGCGACCACGCGGGCGCCGTAGGCCTCGGCCATCGAGCGGCTGAGCAGGCCGACACCGAGGCCCCGGACGGCCAGGTCGACGATCGCGTCGGGGGCGCTCGCCTGGAGCGCGATGGCCGGACGCAGGCCGAGCCCGGCGCAGCAGCGGTCGAACACGGCGCGCAGACCGGTGCCGGCGGGCATGCAGACCACCGGGTGCCGGACCAGTTCGGCCAGGCCCAGCTCCGTTCGCCCGGCCAGCGGGTGGTCCGGCGGGACGACCGCCACCAGCCGCTCGCTGAGCAGGGTGAGCGCCTCCAGCCCGTCCGGGGTCTCGGCCGCCGCGCCGATCAGGGCGAGGTCCACCGCACCGGTGCGGACGGCCTCGGCGAGCCGCTCGGCGCCGTCCTCCACGAGCACCAACTCCACGCCCGGATGCGCCCGGTGGAAGGCGGCGAGGGCGTCGAACAGCGGGGTGACGGTGCAGCCCGTCACCATGCCGACGGTGAGTCGGCCCCGGATCAGGTCGGTGACCTCGCCGACCGCCTGCCCGACCGAGCCGGCCGCAGCGAGCGCGGCCCTGGCGTGCTCCAGGGCGGCCCGGCCGGCCTCGGTCAGGCCGGCCGAGCGCGCCGACCGGTCGAACAGCTCGGCCCCCAACTCCCGCTCCAGCTGCCGGATCTGCGCACTGACCCCGGACTGGCTGATGTGCACCCGCTCGGCGGCGCGGGTGAAGCTGCGCTCCTCGGCGACGGCGACGAAGTACTCCAGCTGCCTCAGTTCCATGACTGTGGATTCTAGATCCCAGCAGAACCATCTGTTGGAGTTCTGATCATCGCTGCACGAGGCTGGAAGCAGCGGGGGAACGGGAGAACCCCCGGCCCCGAGAGCCCAGGAGTACGCCGTGACCCAGCACAGCACCGCGACCCAGCACCGCACCGCGGCCCAGCACCGCACCGCGACGGAGTACGACGCCTACGAGAAGGCCGAGCGTCCCGAGGACCTCACCCGCCTGTTCGTCGAGCGCTCCAACGCCGGCGACGCCACCGGGGTGGCCGCCCTGTACGCCGAGGACGCGGTGATGGCCTTCCCGCCCGGCAGCACCACCGTCGGCCGCGAGGCGATCCGCGAGCTGTGGGCCCGGGTCCTGGAGAACCGCCCGCAGTTCGTGCCGGAGCCGCCGCTGCCGACCCTGCGCAGCGGCGACCTCGCCCTGACCTCCACCCCGCCGAGCGACGGCGCCGGGGCCCGCGCCCAGGTCGTCCGCCGGCAGCCCGACGGCAGCTGGCTGCGCGTCCTGGACCAGCCGGAATTCGTCGACCCCCGGGCCCGGTAGGGGCGTACGCTGCCCGGCATGGTGATCGTGGAGCGGCTGCGGGCCGGGCACGCCGGGGCCCTGCTGGCCTTCGAGCGGGAGAACCGCGGGTACTTCGCCCGGTCGGTGCCGGACCGCGGGGACGCGTACTTCGCGGAGTTCGCCGACCGGCACCGGGCGCTGCTCGCCGAACAGGAGGCCGGCACCTGCCACTTCCACGTCGTCCTGGACGGGCACGGGGAGCTGGCCGGTCGGGTCAACCTGGTGGACGTCGCGGACGGCGAGGCCGAGTTGGGCTACCGGATCGGCGAGCGCTTCACCGGCCGCGGGCTGGCCGTCGCCGCGGTCGCCGAGGTGTGCCGGACGGCGGCCGAGGTGTACGGGCTCACCGCGCTGACCGCGGCCACCACGCTGGACAACCCGGCCTCGGCGGCCGTGCTGCGGCGCAGCGGGTTCACCGGGACGGGCGCGGCCGACTTCGGCGGCCGGCCGGGCCGGTGGTACCGCCGCGAGCTCCGCGCCGCGGGGAGATTCCGGGCGGACCCGCGCCGGGACCGATGAGCGCGGCCGCCCCGTCCGGTCTCCTCCGCATGGAATCCACGAGCACCGCCCACCCGAAGACCCTGATCTGCGACGTCACCGCCCTCGACGGATGCGACCTGCCCGCCCTGGACGCGCTCGCCCGGCTGCGCTTGGCCCTGCGCCGCCACGGCCTGGAGCTGCGGCTGCGCGGCGCCGGCGGCGACCTGCGGGAGCTGCTCGCACTGACCGGACTGGCCGGCGTGCTACCCGTCGAGCCGCTCGGGCAGCCCGAACAGCGGGAAGACCGCGTCGGTGTCGAGGAAGTTGGTGAGCCCGGTGATCCGGCCCGCTGACAGCTCCGGCACGATGAGCGCCCACGGCTCGTACCCGCCGTCCGGGCTCGGCCGGTACTGCCCGAAGGCCGGGCCGCCGTTGGCCTCGACCGGGACGAGCCGCGAGCCCCGGCAACCGCTGCCCGGGCCGAGCATCCACGCGCGGATGTCGGCCTTCCCCCGGAGCCACAGCTCGAACGGCGGCATGTTGAGCGTGACGTCCTCGTGCAGCAGGGCGGCCAGGCCGTCCATGTCGTACTGCTCGAAGGCGCGGACGTAGCGGTCGAGCAGGGCGCGGTGGTCGTCGTCCAGGGCGGCGGCCGGGCGGGCGGCGGAGCCGTCGGCGGCGAGCACCGCGCGGGCCCGCTGGAGGGCGCTGTTGACGGAGGCGACGGTGGTGCCGAGCAGTTCGGCCACCTCCGCCGCCTTCCAGCCCAGCACCTCGCGCAGCACCAGGACGGCCCGCTGGCGGGGGGCGAGCCGCTGCAGCACGGCGACGAACGCCAGCCGCACCGAGTCCCGCTGGGCGGCCACCTCGGCCGGGTCGGCGTTCGCGGACAGCACCCGGCCGTCCGGGGCGGGGCCGATCCAGGTGACCTCGGGCTGCTGGGCGAGGCTCGCGGTGGCGACCGTGGAGGGGCCGGAGAGGTCCATCGGACGCGCCCGCCCGTTGCGGCCGTTGAGCGCGTCGAGGCAGACGTTGGTGGCGATCCGGTACAGCCAGGAGCGCAGGGCCGCCCGGCCCTCGAAGCCCCGGTGGCCGCGCCAGGCGCGGACCATGGTCTCCTGCACGGCGTCCTCGGCCTCGAAGATCGAGCCGAGCATCCGGTAGCAGTAGCCGGTGAGTTCGGTGCGGTACTTCTCCAGCTGCCGTTCGAGCGGCTCGTCCGTCTCCGGCGCCGCCACCGTCGCACCCGTGTCGTTCATGTCCGCCGCCCCAGCCGTCCGCGCTTCCGGATGATCGGCCGCAACGTACCGCAGGGCACCGACAGCGCGCTCACCACTTCTGCCCGCTGCCGTACGCGGTGGTGACGACCCGCCAGATGGTGTCGAGGTCGGCGCCCCCGATCCCGGTGGGGTTGAACGAGTAGACGACGGTGCGGCCGAGGTCGCGGGTGGCGAAGACCCCGTTGGTGTATCCGGGACGCGAGCCGGTCTTGCCCCACAGGACGGTGCCGTTCGGCAGGGTGGTGCGCATCAGGCCCTTGCTGAAGCAGGCGCGGCCGGCCGCCGGACCGATGTCGCAGGTGCGGTTGCGCAGATTGGGCAGGTCGGGGACGGCGAACAGCTCCGCCTGCTGGGCGGGCGGCAGCAGCCGGCCCCGCAGCAGCGCGGTCAGGAAGCGCTCCAGGTCGGCGGGGGTGGAGACCATGCCGCCCTCGGCCCAGGGCCAGGCGCTCTGCTCGGTGACCTCGATCCGGGTGGCGGGGGCGCCGTCCGCGCCGGGCACGTCCAGGTGGGCGCGGTTGTGCGGGCCGCGCAGGCCGAGTTCGCCGGCGGCCGGGAGGTAGGTGTCGCGCAGGCCGAGCGGGCGGGTGATCCGCCGCTGCAGTTCCTCGGCGAAGCCGCGGCCGGTGACCTTCTCGACCAGCATCCCGGCGACGAAGGTGTTGATCCCGTTGTACTGCTGCGCGGTGCCGGGCTCGAAGGACATCGGCTGGGCCACCGCGGAGGCGACCACCTCGGCGGGCGCCCAGGAGCTGGTGCGGTGCTCGGCGAACCAGCGGGCGCTGCCGTCGCCGAGCTCCGGGCCACCGCCCGGCAGTCCGCTGGTGTGGTCGAGCAACTGCCCCACGGTGACGGGCCGGTAGGAGTCGGGCAGCAGCCCCGGCAGGTGGCGCTGGACGGTGTCGTCCAGGTCGAGCCGGCCCTCGGCGGCAAGTTGCAGTACCAGCGTCGCGGTGAACACCTTGGAGATCGAGCCGATCCGGAACCGGGCGTCCGCGGAGACGTCCGCCCCGGTCGTCCCGGACCAGTGGGCGCCGCGGCCGCCGACCTCCACCAGCGCTCCGGTGTAGCGGTCGGCGGGCAGTTCGGCGAGGGCGGCGGTCAGTCCGGCGCGGTCCAGCGGGGCGCCGGGGCGCAGCGTCCCCGCCACCGTGCTGCCCGGACCGGCGGGCCGGTCGTGGGCGAGCGCCGGGGCGCCGGCCACGGTGACGGCGGCGGCCAGCAGCGCACCGGCGACGAGGGCGGTGGTCCGACTGCGGCGCTGCACGGGCTGGTTCACGGCTGACTCCCCGACGGGTGCTCGGGCCGCGGCACTTCCGCGGCCTTCGTCGACGAGTCTTCCGGTGCGGGGCGCCCGGGCCATCCGGGGACGCCCCCGGTCCGACCCCGAGGCGACCCCGGGAGAGCCCGGGGTCGCGGCCCGAGCAGGCGTCAGGGGCGGGAGGGTCCTGGCCCTCCCGCCCCTGCGGGACCTCAGTGCGCCGAGTGCTTCTCCGCACCGCGGTGGCGGTGCCCCTTGAGCTCGGCGTGCATCGCCGGGGCCGCGGGCACGGCCGCGGTGCCGGAGTCGCGCCCGCCGTGCCGGAACGGGCTCTGGCCGGAGCGGGAGCCGCCGGCGGAGGGTGGGGCGCTGCCGACCGGGCCCGGGGGGACGGATTTCGGGCTCGCCGCCATGCCCCGGCGTTCGAGCAGTTCCTGGGTGCCCCGGCGGAGTTTGCCGGTACTGCCGGTCGTTCGCTTGGTCATCGTCGACCTCCCTTCGGCGGTCACCGGCCGCGCAAGTGCCGGACGGTGGGGCCGCACGGGCGTTATGTCCGGATTTTAGCCGATCCACCCCGAACCGGCCGCCGCCCACCCACCGCTCGCCGCCACCCGTCCGCCCACTGCCACCCGCCGGCCGGTGCTCAGCCGATCAGCTCGTGGACGTAGCACCAGCGCCAGTCCTCCCCCGGCTCGTACGAGCGGATCACCGGGTGCGAGCTGTTGTGGAAGTGCGCCGCGGCGTGGCGCTGCGGGGAGAAGTCGCAGCAGCCGATGTGGCCGCAGTCCAGGCAGATCCGCAAGTGCACCCAGTCCCGGCGCCCCTGCGCGAGGCACTCGGCGCAGCCGTCCGCCGGAGGGGCAGGATCGATGTCCCGAGGGGCCGCCGAGAGGTCTTCGCAGGCGCTCATGGTCGCAGGGTAGTGACGGCGGGCCCGGCCCGCGCACCGAGACACGCCCCACCGCGCGGGCGGCCGTGGGAGCATGCCCCGTGGCCATCACGACGGAGAAACAGGGCGGCCCCGTCCCCGACGCCGGGGACGGCGGCAGCCCCGGCACGCCCGCCCGGATCCCCGCGCAGCCCGCCCCGGCGCCCGCCCCGCCGGTCGGCGAGGGCCGGGTCCGGCAGCCGGTGGCGCTGATCCGGCTGCTGCTCGGCCTGTCCGCGATCGGCCTGACCCTGTTCCTCGCCGACCTCGCCCAGGGCACCGCGGTCGGCATCGACGCCGACGTCGCCCAGCTCGCCGGGCTGATACCCGGCCCGGTGGCCGCCGTCGCCGCCGCCCTGACCACCGCCGGTCTGCTGCTGGTGCCCGTCTGGTCGGCCGGCCGCCGGCTGCTCGGCCCCGACCGGCGGCGCACCGCCCAGCACCTGGCCGACGGACTGCTGGCCGCCGTCCTCGCCTACGGGGTCTCGCTCGCCCTCGACCTGTGGATCGCCGGACCGGCCCCCGACTCGCTCGCCCTCTCGCTCACCCACCTGCCGCCCACCGGCCCCGATCCCACCGAACCGGTCTACGGCTACCTGGCCCCCGTCCTCGCCTTCCTGACCGCCTCCGGCGCCCGCGAACGGCGACTGCCCCGGCTGGCGCTCGCGCTCTCCGCCCTGGCCGGCCTGGCGAGCGGGTACGCCACCCCGCTCGCCCTGCTGCTCGCGCTGCTGCTCGGCAGCACCGTCGCCCACGGCACCCTCTACGCGGTGGGCGCCCCGGACCCCCGGCCCCGGCCAGAACAGCTGCTGCGCAGCCTGCGCGAGGCGGGCCTGCGCCCACTGGACGCCCGCCCGGTCGCCCCCGACCGCTACCTGGTCCGCCAGTACGACGGCCGGCCCGACCTGGACGTCCAGCTGCTCGACCTGCAGGCGCTCACCGCGGCGCTGTTCCAGCGCGCCTGGCGCCGGCTGCGGCTGCGCACCGCCCCGCACCCGCGCGCCCTGCGCAGCCTGCGCACCGGCCTGGAGCACGAGGCCCTGGTCTCGTACGCGGCGCTGGCCGCCGGGGTGCGCACCCGCCGGATCGCCGCCACCGTCCAGCTCACCCGGGACACCGCGCTGGTCGCCTACCAGCACCTGCC
Source organism: Kitasatospora sp. NPDC054939 (assembly GCF_053610105.1). Lineage (NCBI taxonomy): Bacteria > Bacillati > Actinomycetota > Actinomycetes > Kitasatosporales > Streptomycetaceae > Kitasatospora > Kitasatospora sp. NPDC054939. Next base: position 7,200 of record NZ_JBSGXP010000210.1, read on the forward strand.
CGGCCGCACCCTCGACGAACTCGCCGACGAGGAGCTGACCGACGGGCTGCTCACCGACGCCTGGACGCAACTGGGGCTGCTGCAGCGCCGGGAGATCTCGCACCGGGCGCTGGTACCGGGCTCGGTCCTGGTCGACGCCGCCGGCGCGGTGCACCTGGTGGACCTCGCCGACGGCGACATCGCGGCGAGCGAACTGGTGCTCCGCTGCGACCTCGCTCAGCTGCTGACCACCCTCGCCCTGCGGGTCGGCGCCGAACGCGCGGTGCGCACCGCCGTCGCCGTGCTCGGCCCGGACGCCGTCGGCGCGGCGCTGCCGCTGCTCCAGCCGATCGCGCTGGCCCGGGCCACCCGCGCCGAGCTGAAGCGGGCCGGGCTGCGCCAGGCCGCCGAGCGGGCCGCCGCCGCACCCGCCGGTGCGCCCCCGGCCGGCCCCGTGCCGGAGCTGCTGGACGCCATCCGGGCCGAGGTCCTGCGCAGCCGGCCGCAGGCGCCCGGCCGGCCGGTGAAGCTGGAGCGGCTGCGGCCCCGGATGCTGCTCGCGGTCGGCGGCGGCGTGCTGGCCGCCTGCCTGCTGCTGCCGCAGTTCTTCACCGCCGACAACAACCCGATCGCCACCATGGCGGACGCCGACCCGGGCTGGCTGGCGCTGGCCCTGCTGCTCGCCGCCGCCAGCCACCTCGCGGCGGCGATGGGCTTCGTCGGCTTCGTCCCGGAGCGGCTGCACTTCCCGAGCGCGGTGCTCACCCAGGTCGCCGGCTCGTTCGTGAAGCTGGTCTCGCCCGGCGGGGTCGGCGGGGTCGCCCTGAACACCCGCTTCCTCCAGCGCTCCGGCATCCCCACCGCCCAGGCGCTGTCCAGTGTCGGCGTCGGCCAGCTGCTCGGGCTGGTGCTGCACCTGCTGCAGCTGGGCGCCTTCGTCTACCTGCTCGGCCAGCACCCGGGCGCGGAGTCCGGCTCGGACTCCGAGCTGAAGGCCCTGCAGGCGGTGGTCGGCGGCCTGGCGGGCGCCGGGGTGCTGCTGGCGCTGGTCGCCGTGGTGCCGCGGGCCCGGCAGTGGCTGGCCACCCGGCTGCGTCCGCTGACCTCCGAGGTGCTGCCCCGGCTGCTCGACCTGCTGCGCAGCCCGGGCCGGCTGGCCGTCGGGGTCGCCGGGCAGCTGCTGGTCTCGCTCTGCCTGGTCGCCTGCCTGTACTGCTGCGCCCGGGCGATCGGGCGCGAGCCGGCCTTCGCCTCGGTCGCGGTGGTGTTCCTGATCGGCAACGCGATCGGCAACGCGGCGCCCACCCCGGGCGGGGTGGGCGCCGTGGACGGCGCACTCGCCGGGCTGCTGACCCAGACCGCCTCGATGGACCCGGCCGGCGCGGCGGCCACGGTGGTGCTCTACCGGCTGCTCACCCTGCTGCTGCCGGTGCTGCCGGGCTGGGCGTCGTTCACCTGGCTGCAGCGGCGCGGCGCGCTGTAGCGCGGCCCCGCGGGGCGGTCATTCGCGGTACTCGTCCTCGTCGAGCGGGACCGTCCGGCTCTGCTCGGCGGCGTCCGCGACCTCGGTGGCCGGGTCGGCGCCGAGCGCGCGGCGCTCGGCCAGTTCGTCGTACTCGTCGCCCTCGGGGGCCGCGTCGTCCGACTCGACCGCCTCGTCGACCTCGTCCAGATAGTCCTCGTGGTTCTGCGGCATGGCATCCGTCCTCGCTGCTGCTCGGAGTGTCGCACGGGCCTGGTGGCGGTACCGGAAGGGGCGGTGGGGCAGGCCCGGGAGGTACCGGAAGGTACTGGAAGTATCCGCCGCCGCCGACCCGGACGCGATGCGTCGGCCCGGCCCCGGCGTGTTGCCGGGCCGTCCGCGGCAGGGCGGGGGGCGGCGCCGCCACGCGCGAATTGACCCGCGGAAACGGGTCGGAAGTGCACCATGCCGGGGGTGCAGTCGCCCCCTAGGGTGGTGATCATGACGACGAACGACAGCGCCCCCCGCCTCGACTACGCCCGCACCGCCCCCAAGGTCTTCCGCGCGATGATCGCGCTGGACGCCGCCGCCCGCGAGGGCCTCGACCCGGCCCTGGTCGAGCTGGTGCAGGTCCGCGCCTCGCAGCTGAACGGCTGCGCGTACTGCCTGGACATGCACGTCAAGGACGCCCGCAAGGCCGGCGAGAGCGACGAGCGGATCTACCTGCTGCCGGTGTGGCGGGAGGCCCCCGCCGGCGTCTACTCGGAGCGCGAGCAGGCCGCCCTCGCCCTGGCCGAGGAGATCACCCGGATCAGCGAGGGCGTCTCCGACGAGGTGTATGCCCGGGCCGCCGCGCTCTTCGAGGAGCAGGAGCTCGCCCAGCTGATCTCGCTCTGCTACACGATCAACGCCTGGAACCGGATCAACATCGCCACCCGCAAGACCCCGGGCACCCTGTAGCCGCGCAGCCCGGCCCGGCCGCCGCGCACCCGGTGCGAGCTGCGCGGCTGCCGGGCCCCGGGCCGCCGGGGGTACGATCAGTGCCGTACCAGCAGGGCTTACCCACACCCACCCGGTGGCCCCGAGGCCCTTACGAACGACGGGGAAAGCATGTCCGGCTCGCACTACTTCACCGGTGCACCCGAGGTCGCCAGCGAACGCCGCCCGATCACGGTGAACCTCCCGGACCTCACCCTGGAACTCACCACCGACACCGGTGTCTTCTCCCGCAGCCGACTCGACCCGGGGACCCGGATCCTGCTGGAGCACGCGCCGCCGCCGCGGGTGCGCGGACCGCTGCTGGACGTCGGCTGCGGCTACGGCCCGATCGCGCTGACCTGGGCGAGCCGCCGCAGGCGGCTGCCGGTCTGGGCGGTGGACGTCAACACCCGCGCCCTGGAACTGGTGGAGCTCAACGCGCAGGCACTGAAGCTGGGCAACGTGCACCCCGCACTGCCCGAGGACGTCCCCGCGGACCTGCGGTTCGCGGCGATCTACTCCAACCCGCCGATCCGGATCGGCAAGGCCGCCCTGCGCAAGCTGCTCCACCAGTGGCTCGGCCGGCTCATCCCGGACGGCTCGGCCTTCCTGGTGGTCCAGCGCAACCTCGGCTCGGACTCGCTGCAGAAGTGGCTGAACGAGCAGGGGTACCCGACCACCCGCGTCACGTCGGTCAACGGGTTCCGGATTCTGGAAGCGCGGCCCCGCCCCGAGGGCCCCAAGAGTGGACGAGGTACGACGTCGTGAAGCAGCTCCGCGGGACGGACCTGAAGCGCCTGCACCGCCAGTGGCGGCGCAGCAACGAGTTCAGGCTCGCGATGATCCTGGAGAACCTGCAGTCGCCGTTCAACGTCGGCTCGGTCGTCCGGACCGCCGCCGCGATGGGCGCCGAGAAGCTGTACCTGACCGGCGACACCCCCTCCGTGCGCTCGTCCGGCGCCCAGAAGGCCGCGATGGGCACCGACAAGTACCTGAAGGTCGAGCACTTCCCGACCGTCGCCGAGGCGGTGGCCTCCGCCAAGGCGGACGGCTTCAAGGTGGTCGGCCTGGAGCTGGCCGACGATGCCGCGCCGCTGTTCGGCACCGCGCTGACCCCGGCCGTCGCCTTCGTCCTCGGCCACGAGGACCGCGGCATGACGCCCGAGGCGCTCGATCTCTGCGACGCCGTCGCCTTCGTGCCGCAGCTCGGCCGGGTCGGCTCGCTGAACGTCTCGGCCGCCGCGACCGTGGCCTGCTACGAGGCCCGCCGCCAGGGGTACGCGATCAGCGGCACCCCGGACGGCAGTGACGCCGGCGACGCCGGGCTCGACGAGGACTGACCCCCGCCACGGCGGGCGAAGGGCGCACCACCCGGCGGGGGTGGGCCCGTCGCCCTGCCCCCCCCCCCCGCCCGGGGC
>NZ_JBSGXP010000211.1:0-10677 GCF_053610105.1 Kitasatospora sp. NPDC054939
GCCCCTACCCGCCCCTAACGCCCCGCCGGCCCCCGACCGGCACCGCGGGGCGCCCGGCGACGTGCCCGGGCGACGTGCCGGACGGCGCGGCGGGTGCCGGACGGCGCGGCGGGTGCCGAACGGCGCGGCGGGTGCCGAACGGCGGGGCGGCCGGGCGGCCGGAACGGGGAAGGCCCCCGGCGGGGAGCCCTGGCGGTCCAGGGTCCCCGGCCGGGGGCCTTCGGGGTCGGGCGCGGGGATCAGCCCAGGGCGGCGACGGCGTCGTTGAAGGTCTTCGACGGACGCATCACGGCCGCGGCCTTGGCCGGGTCGGGCTGGAAGTAGCCGCCGAGGTCCACCGCGGAGCCCTGCACCGCGCCGAGCTCCTCGACGATGGTCTGCTCCTGCTCGGACAGGGTCTTCGCCAGGTCGGCGAAGGCCGCGGCCAGCTCGGCGTCGGCGGTCTGGCCGGCCAGCTCCTGGGCCCAGTACAGGGCCAGGTAGAAGTGGCTGCCGCGGTTGTCGATGCCGCCGAGGCGACGGCTCGGCGACTTGTCCTCGTTGAGGAAGGTGCCGGTGGCGCGGTCCAGGGTGTCCGCGAGGACCTGGGCGCGGGCGTTGCCCGCGGTGGTCGCCAGGTGCTCGAAGCTGGCGGCCAGGGCGAAGAACTCGCCGAGGCTGTCCCAGCGCAGGTAGTTCTCCTTGACCAGCTGCTGGACGTGCTTCGGGGCGGAGCCGCCGGCGCCGGTCTCGAAGAGGCCGCCGCCCGCCATCAGCGGGACGACCGACAGCATCTTGGCGCTGGTGCCCAGCTCCAGGATCGGGAACAGGTCGGTCAGGTAGTCACGCAGCACGTTGCCGGTGACCGAGATGGTGTTCTCGCCGCGGCGGAGGCGCTCCAGGGAGAACTTCGTCGCCTCGACCGGGGAGAGGATCTCGATCTGCAGGCCCTCGGTGTCGTGCTCCGGCAGGTACTGCTTGACCTTGGCGATCAGCTGGGCGTCGTGGGCGCGGCCCTCGTCCAGCCAGAAGACGGCCGGGTCGCCGGTGGCGCGGGCGCGGGTGACGGCCAGCTTCACCCAGTCCTGGATCGGCAGGTCCTTGGTCTGGCAGGCGCGGAAGATGTCGCCCTCGGAGACCTCCTGCTCCAGGACGACGTTGCCGTCCTGGTCGACGACGCGGACGGTGCCGGCCGCGGCGATCTCGAAGGTCTTGTCGTGGGAGCCGTACTCCTCGGCCTTCTGCGCCATCAGGCCGACGTTCGGGACGGAGCCCATGGTGGCCGGGTCGAAGGCGCCGTGGGCGCGGCAGTCCTCGATGACGGCCTGGTACACGCCGGCGTAGCTGCTGTCCGGGAGGACGGCCAGGGTGTCGGCCTCGTTGCCGTCCGGGCCCCACATGTGGCCGGAGGTGCGGATCATGGCCGGCATGGAGGCGTCGACGATGACGTCGCTGGGGACGTGCAGGTTGGTGATGCCCTTGTCGGAGTCGACCATGGCGAGGGCCGGGCCCTCGGCCAGCTCGGCCTCGAAGGAGGCCTTGATCTCGGCGCCCTGCGGGAGGGCGTCCAGGCCGTTGAGCACGGTGCCGAGGCCGTCGTTCGGGGACAGGCCGGCGGCGGCGAGCACCTCGCCGTACTGGGCGAAGGTGTTCGGGAAGAAGGCGCGGACCACGTGGCCGAAGACGATCGGGTCGGAGACCTTCATCATCGTCGCCTTGAGGTGCACCGAGAACAGCACGCCCTCGGCCTTGGCGCGGACGACCTGGGCGGCCAGGAACTCGCGCAGCGCGGCGGCGCGCATCACGGAGGCGTCGACGACCTCGCCGGCCTTGACCGGCACGGACTCGCGCAGCACGGTGGTGGCGCCGTCGGCGGCGACGTGCTCGATGCGCAGGGTGCCGGCGTCGGCGATCACGGCGGACTTCTCGGTGGAGCGGAAGTCGTTCTCGCCCATGGTGGCGACGTTGGTCTTGGACTCGGAGGTCCAGGCGCCCATGCGGTGCGGGTGGGTCTTGGCGTAGTTCTTCACCGAGCCCGGGGCGCGGCGGTCCGAGTTGCCCTCGCGCAGGACGGGGTTGACGGCGCTGCCCTTGATCTTGTCGTAGCGGGCGCGGACGTCCTTGTCCTCGTCGGACTGCGGGTCGTCCGGGTAGTCCGGCAGCGCGTAGCCCTGGGCCTGCAGCTCGGCGACGGCGGCCTTCAGCTGCGGGATGGAGGCCGAGATGTTCGGCAGCTTGATGATGTTGGCGCCCGGGGTCTTGGCGAGCTCGCCGAGCTCGGCGAGGGCGTCCTCGATGCGCTGGCCCTCGGCGAGGCGCTCCGGGAAGCTGGCGATGATGCGGCCGGCCAGGGAGATGTCCCGAGTCTCCACCGTGACGCCGGCCGTCGAGGCGTAGGCCTGCACCACGGGCAGGAACGAGTACGTGGCCAGGGCCGGGGCCTCGTCCGTGTGCGTGTAAATGATGGTCGAGTCAGTCACGGGTTCTCCGCTTCACGTCTGCAACGTCCGAACGTCTTGATATCAAGATATCCCGTGATCGTCCCCCGCGGCCACCGCCCCCACCCTCGGCGACCCCCGGGTGGGCGGAGCGTGGCGCCCGGGCCCGCGCCCCGGGGCGGGGCCGGCCCGGCGGGGTCAGGACTCCAGCACGTAGCGCGCCGGCGCGATCGCGGTGTCGTGTCCGGGGAGGGCGGCGACGACGGCCCGGTGGGCGGCCTCGGGGGTGAGGGCCGGGTCGGTCGTGGCGAGGTGGGCGGTCAGCCGGTCGTCGGCGACGGTGACGCGGATGTCGGTGACGGCCGGGCCGAGGGCCTCGCCCAGCAGGGCGCGGACGGCGGCCAGGTCGGTCCAGCAGGCGTCGATCCGGTGCCATTCGCCGGTCCGGGTGCCGGGCCGGACCCCGGTGAGGGCGGTCAGCCCGGCGAGCGGCAGCGGGCCCCGGGCGGCAGCCCGCAGCACCGCGAGCAGGCCGTGGGCGAACTGCTCGGCCTCCGTGTGGTCGAACACCTGCGGGCAGGTGAGCAGGGAGAACTCCAGCAGGTCGGTGACCCGCAGGATGTTGAACATCACCCGGGACGGCATCCGGATGTCCGGCAGCCGGATCAGCTCCGGGTCGGCGGCCGGGGCGGGGCGGGCGGCCGCGACCGCCTCGGGGATGGCGAGGCTGAGGTCGTTGACGGCGACCTGCCGGGCGTAGCGGGCGCCGCGCTGTTCGGCGACGTCCTCGATCAGCCGCCAGACCTCCTCGGCCTCGAAGGTGCTGTGCCAGTAGGCGGTGAAGGAGGCCGCCTTGGCGCGTCCGACCAGCTGGTCGAAGTCGTCGACGCGGGTGTCGAGGGCGAGCAGGGCGTCCTGGGCGAGGGTGCCGATGTGGTCGGCCAGCGCGGCGCGCTGCCGGTTCGCGGAGAGGGTGGAGAGCACCAGGTCCGGTTCGGCGGCACGGTGGGCGACCAGGGCGGCGAAGGCGGCGAGCAGGACGACGGAGGGGCTCGCCCCGGTGCGCCGGGCCGTGGCCGCGAGGTCCTGCGCGCCGGAACGGGAGCGCAGGACGAGCAGGCCGACGGGGCCGGCGGGACCGGTGACCCGGTCGTCGGCGAAGACGGCGTGCGGGCCGGTGCGCAGGATGCGCTCCCAGTGGCCGAGGGCGGCCCTGGTCCTGCGTCGGCCCTGCGGGGACTGTTCGGCGGCGGCGACCTGGAGCGGGGTGCGGGCGGTGACGGGCGGCAGCTCGCGGCCGGCGGCGAGGGCGTACCACTCCTGGAGGAGCAGGGCGGTGGCCGCGCCGTCGGCTCCGGCGTGGCAGACCACGACGACGAGTCGGAGCACCTCGTCGCCGTGGGTCACCAGGGTGAAGCGCAGCCGGGGGGCGGCGGCGAGGTCGAAGGGGACCGCGAGGTCGGTGCGGCCGAGTTCGGCGGCGAGCAGGTCGAGCCGCTTCTGGTCGCGGGTGCCGGCCTCGACGACGGTGGCGGTGAACTCGCCGTCGGCGTGCACCTCCTGCTGCTCGCGGCGGCCGTCCGGGCCGGGCGGGAAGGCGGTGCGCAGCGATTCGTGGCGTTCGAGGAGGGTGCGCAGGGCGGCCAGGGCGGCGTCCGGGCCGGTGCCGTCGGGGACGGGCCAGACGGACTCCTTGTTGATCTGTTCGGGGAGGTCGTTCCCGATGCAGAGCAGCATGTTGTGCTGGCCGAGGGTGAGCGGGCCCGAGCCGCTGGTGGTGCCGTGGTAGCCGACGGTGATCCGTCTGGTCTCTGTCACGTCGTACGCGCCCTTCGGCTCGCGGCTTCAACGGGGTTGCTGGGGAGGGACGGGATGCGGACGCTACCAGGGCGCCACACAATTGGTCCAGACCAAATCGGGACGTCGGCGACGGACCGTCAACTACCGTTGCCCACCAGGGGCGCCAGCGGCATCCAGGGTTCCGCCGCGACCGTGAACGGGCGCTCCCCGCAGGCCGCCACGGCGGCCCGGTGGGTGGCGGCGACCGGGACGTCGCACAGGTGCAGCGGGCCCCGGCCGAGCGGTCCGGGCGCGTCGAGCCGCAGCGGGGAGGGGCCGGCCAGGGCGAGGCCGAGGCCCTCGGCCAGCCGCGCACCGTGCGCCTTGACGCACGCCTCCCGGCGGCACCACAGCTCGGTGAACCGCTCGGCGCCCTCGCCGGCGGTGGGCGCGTCGGCGACCTCGGCGAGGTCGCCGGGCGGGAAGTGGCGCCGGGCGATCCGCAACGCGACCCGGGGCCCGGCCAGTTCCTCCACATCGGCACCGATCGGGCGGCCCTCGGCGACGGCCAGCACGGCGAGCGTGCCCGAGCCGGACCAGCTGAGCTCCAGGCCGTCGCCGCCGACGGGTGCGGGTTTGCCGTACGGGCCGCGCCGCCAGACCAGGGCGGTGGGCTCGATGCCCAGGTGGGCGGCGGTGAGCAGTCGGACGGCGCCGCGGACGACGGTGAAGCGGTCGCGCCGCAGCGGGTCGCGGGCAGCCCTGGTACGTTCGGCGGCGTCCAGCAGCTGCCACAACGACCTTACGACGGAGGGTGGTTGGTCGGTGGCGATGGTCCAGAGGCGGATCCGGTCGGGGGTGTCGGTCACGGCAGGGCGAGCGTACTGAGCCGGCCGAGTCTGCGGTCGTGGTCGGCGAGCAGCAGCGGTGCGGCGCCCTCCGTCCGGTCGGCGAGGCGTTCGGCCAGCAGCGACCAGACGCCGGTGAACGGCTGCCCGGCGTCGCCGGCCTCCGCCCCGGGCAGGGTGTCCGGCGCGGCCTCGCGCACCAGCCCGCCCGCGACCAGCAGCCCGGCGCCCGGGCCGAGTTCCTCGTGCGCGGCCCGCACGGACTTCAGTGCCCGTTCGCCGTCGGACTCGGCCCACTGACCGACCGTCAGCCCCGGCCCGGCGCCGGCCTCGCCGACCAGCAGGACGGCGCGGTGGCGCTCCGGCAGCTCGACCTCCTCCGCCGGCTCGTAGTGCAGCGCGGACTGCTCGGCGAGGACGACCACGGCCCGTCGGCAGGAGCCGGTGCGGCAGTGGGCGGCGGCGATCCGCAGGGCGGTGAAGGCGGCGGCGCTGCCCTGGTCGCAGACCGCGAAGGCCGCCGGGGTGCCGGGGCAGTGCCGGCTGAGGTACAGCGAGGCGGGGGCCCCGGGCCGGACGTCGGGGGCGGAGAAGGCGAGGATCAGCAGGTCGACCGGGTCGTCCGCGGCCAGCGCCCCGGTCCGCAGCGCCTCGCCGAGCAGGGCCTCGCCCATCTCGCCGTACGAGTGGCCGACGCCCTCGCACAGCAGGTCCTCGCGCAGCGCCAGGCCGTGCGGGCGGACCAGGTCGCCGGTGAAGACCCGCAGGTCGGGGTGGAGCGAGGCCTCGGAGCGTCCGTCGAAGTCCGCGGCGAGCGCGTGGGTGAGGCGCAGGCCCGGGCGCGGCCCGGCCGGTGGCATCGGCTCAGTCCTCGTCGATGAGGTGCCCGGCGACGTAGTCGGCGAGGCTGTTGACCGAGCGCAGGTCGTCCTCGCCGATCTGCTCGACGTCGACCTGGATGTCGAGCGACTCCTCGACCTCCAGGATGAGTTCGATGGTGCCGGCCGAGGTCAGGCCGAGGTCGTCGAAGAGGCAGGCGTTCTCCGGGATCTCGGGGAGGTCGCGCTTGAGCACGCGCGGCAGCAGTTCTTCGATGCTGCGCAGGATCCGGCCGCGCAGTTCGGTGTCGTGGTGGAGGGCGGGGTCTGCCATGGGTGAACCGTCCCGTGGTGAAGAGGCGGGTGCCAGTGGTGTGGTGTGGTGGGGTGCGCGCGCGGCGGCCGGCGTCCGGTCGGTGCCGGCCGGCGGGTGGCCGGGGAGCCGACGTCGGGTCAGTGCTGGACGGCCATGGCCGAGAAGGTGGCGCCGACGCCCGCGGCGGCGATCAGGTAGCGGTCGCCGGGCCGGAGCAGCCCCCGTGCGGTCGCGGAGTGCAGGTTGATGAAGGCGTCTGCTGCGAAACTGTGCCCCACCGAGGGCACGTTGTCCAGCACGACTTGTTCGACGGGATAGCCGATCCGGCGGCTGATCATCCGCCAGGAGGCCTGGTTGACGTTGTGCGGAAGGATCAGCGCGATCTCGGAGAGGTCCAGACCTGCCTGGTCGAGGGCCGCTTCGAGGGCCTCCACCATGACGGCCGGGTAGTCCTTCTGGTAGCGCGCCAGGAGGTCCGGGTCGTCGGCGAGCCGGCCGTCGTACTCGGGCCGCTGGCGCAGCGCGTACGACAGCACCCGGTCGCGCGGCCCGCCCGCGCTGATCAGGCAGGCGGCGGAGCCCTCGGCGAAGATGCCGGTCTCGGGGACGACCTGGGCGTCCCGGGTGAAGGTCTTCTCCCCCGCCACGACCAGGGCCAGCGCCCCGGGGTCCGGGTCCTCGGCGAGCAGCCGTCCGGCCAGGTCGATCGCCAGCAGCCCGGCCGCGCACGCGTGGTGGGTGACGGTGAAGGCGTTGGCGTGGCCCAGGCCGAAGCGGTCGAGGAGCCGGTGCAGCGGGTTGAGCGGGTACGGCTCGGCGACCGGCATGCTGCGGGCGTGCAGCACGTACCGGACCTGCCGTTCGCGCCCGCGCAGCCCGGGCAGCGCCTCCAGGGCGCCGGCGAGCAGGTCGAGCAGCGTCCCGTCCGGGTCCAGGCGCACCTGGTCCAGGCCGTGGAAGCGGCGGAAGAGTCGAAGTTGACGTGGGGTCAGGCCGATGCGTTCGCCCACGTCCTCGATCGGTGCGAGGTGGTGGGGAAGGTGGACGGCCACTGCCTCCAGTGCGGTCACGCGGGCTAGTATTCCCACGCCCCGGGGGTCGCACAAGTGATCGCGGACTCCCGGCTTCCCCTCCCGCCCCCGTGCCGTCGAGCAGGTGGAGCCTCCATGACCCCTTCCGAAGCCGTACCCGTGTGCCCCGGACTGCTGGCCGCCCTGGCGGCCGCCGCCGAGGCTCCGCCCGGCTGGGCCGACGCGGTGACCCCGCAGGCCCGGCTGGACGCCGACCTGCTGCTGGACGAACACGAACTGTCCGTGCTCGACGGCCTGTTGCGCGAGCGCTACGGCGTCGATCTGGCGGCGCGGCGGGCCGGGCTGGACCTCGACGGGCTGGCGGCGCTGACCGTCGGCGACCTGGCCGGGCTGGTGCGGGGATGAGCCGCTTCCTGCTGGTGGTGCCGCCGCTGACCGGGCACGTCAATCCGGCCGCCGGCCTGGCCGCGGAACTGGCCGCCCGGGGCCACGAGGTGGCCTGGACGGGCACCGAGTCGGTGCTGCGCCCGCTGCTCGGCGCCGATGCCGCGGTGTACGGGACGGGCACCCGGGCGTTCCGGGCGCAGGGCGGGCACGGGCTCGCCGCGCTGCGGTCGCTCTGGGAGGGCTTCATCGTCCCGTACGCGCGGTTCACCCTGAAGCCGCTGGACGCGGTGGTGCGGGAGTTCCGGCCGGACGTGCTGCTGGTGGACCAGCACACCCCGGCGGGTGCGCTGGCGGCCCACCGGTACGGGCTGCCGTGGGCGGGCCTGGCGCCGGGGGCGATGGAACTGGGCCGCCCCTACCGGGCGTTGCCGCAGGTGGAGGCCTGGATGACCGGCCTGCTGCAGGGTCTGTGGGAGCGGGCCGGCCTGCCCGCCGGGGAGTACACCGATCCGCGCTTCGCGCCGCGGCTGGTGCTGGCCACCACCGGCCGGGCGCTCACCGGCGACGGCGAACTCCCGCCGCAGTGCGCGCTGGTGGGCCCGGTGCTGGGCGGGCGGGCGGCCGGGCCGGCGTTCCCGTGGGAGCGGCTGGAGCCGGGCCGGCGGCGGGTGCTGGTCACCATGGGCACGCTGGCCGGGGAGCTGGGGGCGGACTTCCGTGCCCGGGCGGCCACCGCGCTGCGCCTGCTCGGCCCGGACGTGCAGGCGGTGTTCACCGGCGCCCCGGCCCCTTCGGGCAGCGCCGGACCGGACGGCGGGCTGCCCGAAGGGTCCGTGGTGGTGGAGCGCGCACCGCTGCTCGACCTGCTGGCCCGGGGCGCGGTGGACGCGGTGCTCTGCCACGGCGGGATGAACACCGTCGGCGAGTCGCTGGCGCACGGCGTGCCGCTGGTGGTGGCGCCGATCCGGCACGACCAGCCCTTCGTGGCCGCGCAGTTGGCGGCCACCGGCGCGGGCCTGCGGGTGCCGTTCGCCCGGGTGTCGCCCGGGGTGCTGGCCGACCGGCTGCGCACGGTGCTGGACGACCCTGGGTACCGCGCCGCGGCGGCCCGGGTGGGCCGGGAGCTGCTGGCCGGCGGCGGGGCCGCGGCGGCGGCCGACCGGCTGGAGGGCCTGGCGGTCGGCGGAGCGGAACGCTCGAATCCATTGGTCTAGGCCATTGTTTCCGGGGTGCCGAAGACTCTAGGGTGGGCCCGCAGCACCACTTCCCAGGTGCCCCGGCAACCCCATCCCCGCACGGGAGTTCTGGTTGATCGCGACCAAGGGACTGCGCAAGTCCTATCCCTCCAAGAAGCGCGGGCAGCCCGCCGTCGACGCCGTCCGCGGCATCGACCTGGACGTCGCCCCAGGTGAGATCTTCGGCTTCCTCGGGCCCAACGGCGCGGGCAAGACCACCACGCTCCGCATGCTCGCCACCCTGATCCGCCCCGACGGCGGCGAGGCCGCCGTCGCCGGCGCCGACCTCTTCGCCGACCCGGCCGAGGTCCGCCGCCGGATCGGCTACGTCGCCCAGGGCGGCGGCACCACCGACGCCGTCAGCGCCCGCGAGGAACTCGTCCTGCAGGCCCGGATGTACGGCACCGGCAAAGCCGATGCCCAGCACCGCGCCGAGGCCGCCCTCAAGGCCTTCGAACTCACCGAGTTCGGCGACCGCCCGTGCAGCACCTACTCCGGCGGCCAGCGCCGCCGGGTGGACATCGCCCTCGGCGTGATCCACGAACCGCGGGTGCTCTTCCTGGACGAGCCCACCGTGGGCCTCGACCCGGCCAGCCGCGGCCACGTCTGGGCGGAGATCCGACGGCTGCGCACCGAGGGCATGACCGTGGTGGTCACCACCCACTACCTGGAGGAGGCCGACGCCCTCTGCGACCGGGTGGCGATCGTCGACCACGGCGGCATCGTCGCCGAGGGCACCCCGGAGACCCTCAAGCGCGAGATCTCCGGCGACGTCGTCCTGGTCGGCCTGCCCGCCGAGGACGGCGGCCGGGCCGCCGAGGCACTGCGCGCGCAGCCGTACCTGCACCGCCTGGAGGTGCGCGGCGAGGACGGGCTGCGGCTGTACCTGGACGACGGCGCCGCCGCGATCCCGCAGCTGCTGCGCACCCTGGACGCGGCCGGCCTGCGGCCGGGCACCGTCCAGCTGCAGCGGCCCAGCCTGGACGACGTGTTCCTGGCCCGCACCGGCCGCTCGATCGAGCAGTCCTGACCCCTGGGAGCCCTCCCGTGAAGCTCGCCCGTGACACCTGGCTGGTGCTCCAGCGGCAACTGCTGCTGATGTGGCGCACCCCGGTGTGGATCGCCGTCGGGGTGATCCAGCCGATCTTCTACCTGCTGCTGTTCGCCCCGCTGCTGAAGAAGGTGCTGGCGCCCGCCGGCAGCTACGCCGACGCCTACCAGATCTACGTGCCGGGCCTGTTGGCGGTGCTCTGCATCTTCGGCGGCCTGTTCACCGGCTTCAGCCTGCTCGGCGAGTTGAAGGCGGGCATCATCGAGCGCTCCCGGGTGACCCCGGTGAGCCGGCTGGCGCTGCTGCTGGGCCGGGCACTGCGCGAGATGGTGGCGCTGCTGGTGCAGGCCGTCATCATCACGCTGATCGCGCTGCCGTTCGGCCTGCGGGTCGGCCCGGTCGACCTGCTGCTGGCGTACCTGCTGCTCGGCCTGCTGGCGCTGATGACCTCGGCGATCTCCTACGGCATCGCGCTGCTGGTCCCGACCGACGCGGCGATGGCGCCGGTGGTGAACACCCTCGCGCAACCGATCGCGCTGCTCTCCGGGGTGCTGCTGCCGCTGACACTCGCGCCCGGCTGGCTGGTCGCGATCGCCGAGTGGAACCCCTTCTACTGGGCCGTGGAGGGCATGCGGGCGCTGTTCTCCGGTGCGGTCGGCGACAGCGCCGTCTGGCAGGGCCTGCTGGTGGTGGCGCTGATGACGGTCGCCTCGGTGTTCTGGTCGGCCCGGCTGTTCAGCACCCGGGTGCGCTGACCGCCCGGCCGCACCCGCGACGGCGGGGCCGGTGCCACGG
>NZ_JBSGXP010000212.1:0-10643 GCF_053610105.1 Kitasatospora sp. NPDC054939
CCGGTCGACCGGCCTGCCGCGGGACGCCGTACGCCCGTGCCCGTGCGGGTGCGGGTGCGGGGCTGGGTGGTGGGGGCTGCGGGGCGGTCGGGGAGATCCGGTGGAGCCGTCGCCGGATTTGTTCGCTCGGAAACCGAATCCCCGGTGGACGCGTGTTGATCTCCGGTGGCGCGGCGGTGCCGTGCCGCCGGCCACTGTCGTCCACCGAGAGGAACCCGCATGCGCTCCACCGGATTCGACCGCCGGGCCTTCCTGGGCACCGCCGCCGTCGCCGGGGCCGGACTGGCCACGGCCGGGGCCGCCCGACCGGCCGCCGCCGAGGACGTCCCGCAGCCGTCCGCCGCGCCCGCCTCCGCAGCCGGCCCGGCCGACACCGTCTACCGCTGGTTCGGTACGGCGGGCTGGCGGATCGACCGCGGCACCCGGACCGTGCTGGTCGACCCGTACCTGACGCGCTTCAACACCGGCCTGTACGAGGGGGCGTTCAACACCGAGACCCGGCTGACCACCGACACCAGGCTGGTCGACGCCCAGGTCGGGACGCCGGAGCTGATCCTGGTCACCCACAGCCACTGGGACCACATCAACGACGTGCCGCACATCGCGATCGCCAACCCGGGGGCGACGGTGGTCGGCACCGAGACCACCTACCACCTGCTGAGGGCGATGAAGGTGCCGGCGCAGCAGCTGGTCGTGGTGAAGGGCGGGGAGGTGCTGGACTTCGGCGACGGGCTGGTGGTGGAGGTGTTCGGCAGCCGCCACAGCCGCAACGCCTCGCGCCAGTACTTCCGTCCGGGCACCCTGCACGCCGTGCCGGACCGCGCGCCGACCACCATCGGCGACCTGCCCGAGGGGGACACGCTGGCCTTCCAGGTGGCCTTCGCGGGCGGCCCGGCGGCGTTCCTGATGGGGGCGAGCGACATCGCGGAACGTGAAGTGGCCGGTCTGCGGCCGGAGATCGCGATGGTCTCGGTGCCGGGCAAGCGGTCCACCGCCCACCGGTACGTGCCGAGGCTGCTGGAGGCGCTGGGCCGGCCGCGGACCGTGGTGCCGGTGCACTGGGACAAGTTCGAGACGCCGCTGGTCAATCCGGTCGTCGGCGATCCGGACGTGGACCTGCGGGCGTTCGTCGCGCTGGTGCGCCAGGTGTCCCCGCAGAGCCGGGTGGTCGTGCCCGACTACCTGACGCCGCGCACCTTCCGGTAGCGGGCTGCGGCGGGGACCGGTCGCGGCGGGGACCGAGGTCCCCGCCGCGGGCGTCAACCGGCGAGGGCGTAGACCGCGGTGGCGTGGGCGGCGGGTTCCTCGTCGCCGTCGGCGGTCAGGGTGATGTCCAGGAAGGCGATCCGGCGGCCCAGCTTGGTGACCCGCGCGTGCACCAGCACGTCCCGGTCCAGCACGGCCCGTTGGAAGGTCGTCGACTGCTGGACGGTGGTCATCGGACCGAAGCCGCCGAGCGCGGCCGAGACCGCGATGACGCTCGCGGTGTCGGCGGCGGCCATCATCGCCTGTCCGCTGAGCGCGCCGCCCTCCCGGGCCAGCCGCGCGGACCAGGGCAGCCGCAGGACGGCGTGGCGGGGGCCGGTCTCGGCCACCGACAGGTCGAGTGCCTGCACCCAGGGCGCGAAGTTGTCGGCCAGGATCTTGTCCGCCTCGGCGGTGGTCAGCGTCATGCCGTCATTGTGGGGCGGCGGGCGTCCGCTGTCAGCGCTTTGCGGAGGGGCCGGTGCGCCGGGCCGCGGTCGCCGGGGTGGGGTCGCCGGCCGCAGCGCGGGTCAGGGGGCCTGCGGCCGGGGCCGGGCCAGCGAGTCGAGGTGGCGGCGCAGCACCGCGCGCAGTTCCTCGGGGCCGATCCGTTCCGGCTGCAGGACGGCCTGCACGGTCAGCCCGTCGAGGAGTGCGGAGAGCCGACGGCTCTCCACCGCCGGGTCGAGTCCGGGCAGCAGGCCCCCGGAGGCCTCGGCGGCTTCCAGTGCCCGGACGATGAGGCTGTCCATGCCGCTCTGCAACTCCTCGACGCGGCTGCGGAGTTCGGGGCGGGCGCGAACGTGACGGGGGACGCATGAACGGATGGCTGCTCGCGGGGCTGATCGCGGTGGGGGTCGTCGTGCTGGTCCGCCGCCGGCTGGGCGGTGAGCCGCTCAACGCCCGCGAACTGCTCGTCGTGCCGGTCGTCCTGACCGCGATCGGCGCGGTGGCGGTGCACGGCGTCCCCCGGCCTCGGCGCCTCCGATCTCGCCTGGGTCGCGGCCGGCGTCGTCCTGGGCTGCGGCCTCGGCGCGGTGCGCGGCACGACCGTCCGGGTGTACGAGCGCGACGGCGTCCTCTGGCAGCGCTGGACCGGCCGGACCTTCCTGGTGATGGCGCTGTCCGCCGTGGCGACGATCGGCTTCGGCGCGCTCGCCGCCCCGGGCCGGACTCCCGGAGGCCGCCCGCCCGGTACAGCTCTCGATCGGGGTCGGCTTCCTCGGCGAGGCCGCGGTGGTCGGACTGCGCGGCCTCGGCAGCGGCGTGCCGTTCGCTCCGGAACGCCGCAGCCGCCTGGGCTGACGGGCCGACGGGCGGCTGACGGGGCCGCTCACTGGCCGACGAGGGGCTCACGGACCGGCGGGAGCCGACGGACCTGCCGGACCCGACGGACCGGACGGGCCGGACCGCTGCTCGCGCAGGGCCCGCTGCATCAGCTCCGCGAGGTGCAGCGCCTGTCGGCCCCCGGCGAGCTGGGCGATCTGGGTGCGGCAGCTGAAGCCGTCAGCCAACACCACGGTGTCCGGTCCTGCGGCGTGCACCTCCGGGATCAGCACCCGCTCCGCGATCGCCCGGGACACCTCCCAATGGCCCTGCTCGAAGCCGAAGTTGCCGGCCAGACCGCAGCAGCCGGAGTCCAGTACCCGGTTGTGCAGGCCCATCCGCCGCTCGACCCGGCGGTCGGCCGCGGTGCCGAGGACGGCGTGCTGGTGGCAGTGGGTCTGGGTGATCGCGTCCACCGGCAGTTGCGGCAGGTCGGCGCCGGGTGCGTACGCGTCGACGAACTCGGCGAAGGTGCGGGTCCGTTCGGCGACCGGGCGGCCGTCCGCGCCGAGCAGCCGGGGCAGGTCCTCGCGCAGGGTGGCCGTGCAGCTCGGGTCCATGCCGACGATCGGCAGGTCGCCGCCGCCGAGGGTGCGGACGCTGCGCCGCATCACCCGCCGGGCGGTGCCGAGTTGGCCGGTTGACCACCAGGTGAGCCCGCAGCAGACCGGGCCGTCGGGGAGTTCCACGGCGAACCCCAGGTGTTCCAGCACCTCGACGGCGGCCCGCAGCACGTTCGGCTGGAGGTGGTCGGAGAAGGTGTCCGGCCAGAGCAGGACGCGCTGCGCGCCCGCCGGGGCGGGGTGTTCGGCGCGGTGGCGGCGGTACCAGCGGGTGAAGGTCTCGGGCGGGAAGACCGGCAGTACCCGCCGGGGTTCGATCCCGCCGAGCCGCTTGAGGAGTCCGGCGGCGGGGGAGCGGGCGAGGGCGTTGGCCGCGCCGGGCGCGAGCGCGGTGGCGCGCAGCCACAGCGGCAGCCAGCCCATCGACCAGTGCGAGCGCGGGCGCGGCCGGTACCGGTAGTGCTGGTGCAGGAACTCGGTCTTGTAGGTGGCCATGTCGACGTGGACCGGGCAGTCGCTCGCGCAGCCCTTGCAGGCCAGACAGAGGTCCAGCGCCTCGCGGACCTCGGCCGAGCGCCAGCCGTCGGTGACCGCCGCGCCGGAGCCGCCGGGCGGCGCACCCGCGCCGCGCAGCATCTCGGCGAGCAGCCGGGCCCGGCCCCGGGTCGAGTGCCGCTCCTCGCCGGTGGCCATGTAGCTGGGGCACATCACGCCGGTCGAGGGGTCCACGCACTTGGCGACGCCGACGCAGCGGTGCACCGCCTTCTCCAGGCTGCCGCCGTCCTGCTCGTAGGGGAGGGCGAGCGGGAGCGGGCGCAGCGGGCGGGCGAAGCGCAGGTCGGAGTCGAGCGGGCGCGGGTCGACCAGGGCGCCGGGGTTGAGCAGGTTCTCCGGGTCCCAGATTTGCTTGAACCGCGCGAACAGGTCGATCACCGCGGGCGGGTACATCCGCGGTAGCAGTTCGGCCCGGGCCTGCCCGTCGCCGTGCTCGCCGGAGAGCGAACCGCCGTGGGAGACCACCAGGTCGGCGGCGGCCTCCAGGAACTCGCGGAACACCAGGTGGCCCTGCGGCTCGGTCAGCGGGAAGTCGATCCGCAGGTGCACGCAGCCCTCGCCGAAGTGCCCGTACGGGACGCCGCGCAGCCCGTGCCGGCGGAGCAGGGCCCGCAGGTCGCGCAGGTAGCCGCCGAGGCGTTCGGGCGGGACGGCGGAGTCCTCCCAGCCGGGCCAGGCCTCGGTGCCGTCCGGCAGCCGGGTGACGATCCCCGCCCCGGCCTCCCGGACGGCCCACAGCTGCCGCTGCTCGCCCGGGTCGGTGACCAGGGCGGCGGTGGCGGTGCGCTCGCGCCGGACGGCGGTGGCCAGCAGCCGGGCGGCGTCCAGGGCCTCGGCCGGGGTGGCGCCGCCGGCCTCCAGGAACAGCCAGCAGGCGCCCGCGGGGAGCCGGTCCAGGGCGGGCGGGCGCGGGCCGGCCGCGAGCAGGGCGGCGATCAGGTCGGCGGCCATGCCCTCGACGGTCAGCGGGCCGAGCGGCAGCAGGGCGGGCACGGCGTCCGCGGCGGCGGTCTCGTCGGGGTAGCCGGCCACGACCAGGGCGCGGGCCGGGGGCTCCGCGACCAGCCGGACGGTGGCGCCGAGCAGCAGGGCGCAGGTGCCCTCGGTGCCGGTGAGGGCGCGGGCCAGGTCGTGGCCGTGTTCGGGGAGCAGGGCGTCGAGCGGGTAGCCGGAGGTGCGGCGCGGTAGGTCCGGGAGGTCCCGGCGGATCACGGCGAGGTGGCGCTCGGTGAAGTCCTGGAGGTCGCGGTGGAGTTCGCCCCTCCGGCCGGGCAGGGTGCGCAGCGCGGCGCGCTCCTCGGGGGTGAGCGGGCCGCGCACGGTCAGTTCGGTGCCGTCGGCGAGCAGCAGGTCCAGGGCTTCGACGTTGTCGGCGGTGCGGCCCCAGGCGATCGAGTGGGCGCCGCAGGAGTTGTTGCCGATCATGCCGCCGATGGTGCAGCGGCTGTGCGTGGACGGGTCCGGCCCGAACCGCAGCCCGTACGGGCGGGCCGCGCGCTGGAGGTCGTCCAGGACGGTGCCCGGCTCGACCCGGGCGGTGCGGGCGTCCGGGTCGACCTCCAGGACGGCGCCCAGGTGGCGGCGGAAGTCCAGCACCACCGCGCCCGGGCCGATCGCCTGCCCGCCGACGCTGGTGCCGGCGCCGCGGGCGACGACCGGGGTGCCGTACCGGCGGCAGAGCGCGAGCGCGGTGCGGACGTCGTCGATGTCGGCGGGCTTGACCACGCCGAGCGGCAGATGGCGGTAGTTGGAGGCGTCGTGGCTGTAGACGGTGCGCTCGGCGGCGCCGAAGCGGACCTCGCCGCGCAGGACGTCGGCCAGGGCGCGGGCGAGTTCGGCACCGGCGGCGGAGGGGCGGCTCACGGGTCCTCCCGGGGCGGGGCGACGGCGGTCGTGCCGCCGATCATCCCAGGCGCACCGGCTGCGGGCGGGCGAACCACCCCGGCGCGGGGCCGGCGGTTCGCCGTCCGGGTGCCGTTCGGGTGGAGCCCGGGTGCCGTCCGGGTGTGCCGTCCGGCGGGACGGCCCCGCGGGCCCGGCCCGTGCCCGCCCCCGCGGCACGGACGGGGCCCGCGGGGCCGTCCCCGATCCGGTCAGACCGCGGCGGTCGCCGGTTCGCCGCGGCGGCGGGCCGAGCCGGTCACCGCGCTCTTGGCGATGTGCGAGAGCTTGGCCAGCTCGAAGGCCGGGTACGAGCCGCCGGCCAGCAGCGAGAACTTCACGCCCTCGCGCCCGCCGGGGCGGCGGTGCCCGGCCGGCAGGAAGCGGCGGTGGTGCTCGGCGGCCCGGTGGAAGAACTGGGGCCGCTCGGCGCGCGCGACGCAGCCGGCGAGGTCGAAGACGAACAGGTAGTGCCGGATCATCCGGACGAACAGCGGGTCCCGCACGGCGTTCAGCTCCGGCCGGTCCTCCAGCAGGGCGAAGCTGCGCTCGTACTGCTCGAAGAGGTCGAAGTGGCTGCTGCCGGGCGAGCCGGTCGGGTGCACGGTCTCCCGGCGGCGCAGCTGGACGCAGGGGCGGGGCAGGACGGCGATCCGCTCGGCGCGGAGCATGGCCCGGTGGACGACCGGGATCTCCTCGTAGCGGCCGTCGGGGAAGGCCAGCGCCTGGTCGTACCAGTGGTCGCGGCGCAGCAGGCGGTCCCAGACCAGCGGCGGGGCGCCGAGCAGTTCCGGGTGGTCCAGCGGGCCGAACACGGCCCGGTCGGCCGACGCGCGGACCTCCGCCGTCGCGGCGAGCAGCGCCTCGGCGCCGCCCGGCCAGTCGCGGTCCGCGTGCCGGCGGGTGTGCCCGAACAGCAGGACGTCCACCGGGCCGGTCGCGGTGAGCCGGTCGGCCATCGCCTGCAGGCCGTCGGCGGGCAGCAGGTGGTCGGCGTCCAGGAAGAGCAGGTACTCGCCGACGGCGCGCAGGGTACCGGCGTTGCGGCTGCGGCCGACGCCGACCGCGGCGTTCAGCTCCAGCACGGAGATCTGCGGGTGGCGGGAGGCGTAGGCCTCGGCGAGGTCCGCGGCGCTGTCGGGGGAGCGGTCCACGACCACGATGACCTCGAAGTCGCGGAAGGACTGCGCGAGCAGCGAGTCGAGGCACTCCGCCAGCTGTTTCTGCTGGTCATAGGCGGGGAGCACGACGCTGATCAGGGGTGAGGGCATGACGCCGGAGCGTAGGAGCGCACCCGAACGGTGGCAAAGCGCTGACGGGTCATCATTACGGGCAATTCCGGCCAAACCATATGGGCGTACGCGATACTTTCACGCACCCCGCCTGGGGTGCACACGACGGCCCCGCCGCACGCGGGTGGCCGTGCGGCGGGGCCTCGGATGCCGGTCGCCCCGGACCGGCTGCGCGGACATCGTCGCAGGTCCGGACCAATGCGGGGCGGTGGGGCGGGGGGATCGGTACCAGCGGCGGATCAGTACCGGTGGCGGATCAGTACCAGTGGTGGGACTGCCAGAACGCCCAGGCGCCGCAGGGGCTGCCGTAACGGTCGTTCATGTACTTCAGGCCCCACTTGATCTGGGTGGCCGGGTTGGTGCGCCAGTCGGCGCCGGCGGAGGCCATCTTGGAGGCGGGCAGGGCCTGGACCAGGCCGTAGGCGCCGGAGGAGGGGTTGGTCGCGTTGACCTTCCAGCTGCTCTCGTGCGACACGATGTTGCTGAAGCACTGGAGCTGGCCGGCCGGGACGATCTGCGCGGCGATCTGCTGCGGGGTGCCGGAGTAGGTCGGCTTGCTGTTCAGGGCCGAGCGCTCCTTGGAGCGCGAGGCGGCGGCCTCGGCGTCGGCCTTCGCCTTGGCGTCGGCCTGGGCCTTCGCCTCCGCCTGCGCCTTGGCGTCCGCCTCGGCCTGCGCCTGGGCGGCGGCCTGCGCAGCGGCGTCGGCCTGGGCAGCGGCATCGGCCTGGGCCTTGGCGTCCGCCTCGGCCTGGGCCTGGGCCTGGGCCTGCGCGGCGGCCTCGGCGGCGGCCTGCTCGGCGTCCTGGCCGCCGACCGGCACGCCGTCCACCGACACGTCGGCCACGTGGGCGGCAGCCGCGGGGGCGGCCGCTCCGGTGGCGTGGCCGCCGCCGCTCTGGGGCAGGGCGAGGGCGGCGGTGGCGACACCGGACACCACGAGGGTGGCGACACCGGTGATCAGTGAGTTGCGGCGGGCATGGCTGAGCTGCATGGAGCGGGCAATCCTTTTCCGTCGGGCGGGCCGTCGTACGGGCTCCGGGCGGTCCGGGCCGGGGGCGGTGGGCCCCGGGCGCACGGTTCTCGGGCGGTCGGGCATCGCGCGGCGTGCTCGGGCGGCCGCGCCGGTGGGCGGCGGCCGGTGGCCGGTGGCTGGTGAGTCGGTACTCGGGCTCGGGCGAGCAGGTCCGCAATGCCGTACGGGACGGCCATGGCACCCCGGCGGCTGGCGACGGGGCGGGCGGGGTGCGCGGTGGCCGGGTGGGCCGGTCCGCGCTGCCTGGCGACGGGCCATTCTTGGCAGGTCGCGACACGGTAGGCAACGCGCCCGGCTACTACGCCGGGTAGTGGGAAACCGGTGGGTGCACGGCGAAGCGCCCGACCGGAGTCGGGCGCTTCATAGCGATATGTCCGATTTGCGGAATCGGCGGCCGAGGCGCGGCCGGACCGCGCGTTCACGCAGCGTCGACCCCGTCGTGGCCTGGCTTCCCGCCGTCCGGTGGGCTCCCGCCCGCTGGTCCGCCACGCGGTCGGACCGGCGGTGCGGGGGTCGTGCGACACCGCCGGGCAGGGGTGTCCACTATCGGGGGCAGTAGCAGCCGCAGGCCCTGTGGGGGGCCTCACACCGCGGCGGCGCCGGGGTCGGCGCAGCGTGACCGCGCGGTCACGCCCGCCGGCTCAGCTCCGGTAGGGGTTCGGCCCGCCCGGCTGCTGCTGGTAGGGGTTCCCGGCGGCGGGGTCGGGCGGGTCCTGCCGGTAGGGGTTCCCTCGGTACGGGTCCTGCGGGTGCGGCGGCCGGGGCACCTCGGGCACCTGCCCGTACGGCTGGGCGGGCGTCTGTCCGTAGTCCTGCCCGTAGTCCTGCCCGTAGTCCTGTCCGTACGGCTGCGCGTGCGGCGGGCGCGGGCCGGCGCTGCCGTCGCTCCCGTCCCGGTCGTCGCTCCCGTCCCGGTCGTCCCGGTCGTCGTCCGGGTCGGACTCCTCGACCGGCACCAGGTCGCGGGCCAGCAGGGTGGCCCCCGCCACCGCGCCCGGCATCGCCAGGACGGTTGCGAACGGCACCAGGAACAGCAGGATCAGCGGCACCCCGAAGCCCAGGGCCAGCGGCAGCCGGCGGCGCAGCAGGCGCAGCCGCTCGGCCTGCGGCACCCCGCGCCGCTGCAGGCCCACCGAGGTCAGCTCGACGGCCAGGAAGAAGCCGGACACCAGGAAGCCCAGCACCGGCACCACCGTCTGCCCGATCACCGGGATGAAGCCCAGGCCGAACAGCAGGACGGCGAACCCGGCCACCCGGACCAGCACGTAGAGGCTGTCCCGCGCCGAGATCACCAGCTCGCGCCAGAGCGGTACGTCCGGCGGGGTGGGCGCGCCGCCCTCGGACTCGTCGACCTTCTCGCAGAGCGACTCGTAGAACGGCTGGCCGACCAGCAGGGTGACGGCGGTGAAGGTGATGACCGAGAGCAGCAGCCCGCCGCCGAAGACGATCGCGGCGAGCGCGGTGCGGAGCAGGCTCTGCCACGGTGAGCCCCAGTCGTCCGCGAACGGCGTCGCCCACGCGGCCAGGTCGCCCGCCGAACCGCTCAGGAAGTACAGGGCCACGACGTAGCCGACCAGGGTGATCAGCGCGGGAATCATCCCGAACAGCCACCAGCGGCCGTGCCGCGCAGCCCACTTCTGGCCCTTGGCCAGGTAACCCGTCCCCGCTGCAAGATCTCGCACAGTTGATCAGGGTAGGCGGTCGCCGCAGGCCGGTCACATCCGGCTGCCACGTGCTGCCCGGGGGAGTCTGACGCCGCATCCGTCTTGCGTGTTCCTGCCAAGCCTGGCTGGCAGGGCCGGACCCCTACTCCCGCACGGCCCGCTCGGCGACGCTCGGTGCTCCAGGACTTCGCTGAGGAGGAGCACGATGAAACGTCAACTCGGCCGCTGGTTCACGGTCGTGGCGAGCGTGGTGTTCGCGGTGGGGGCGATGGTGCTCCCGGCCGCGGCGTCGCCGTCGCCCTCGCCGTCGGTGGTGGGCGGCACCCGCGCGGCGCAGGGCGAGTTCCCGTTCATGGTCCGGCTGTCGATGGGCTGCGGCGGTGCGCTCTACAACCGGCAGATCGTGCTGACCGCGGCGCACTGCGTCAGCCGCACCGGCCCGAACACCTCGATCACCGCGACACTGGGCAACGTCGACCTCAACAGCAGCAGCGCGATCAAGGTCCGCTCGACGTACGTCTACCAGTCGCCCAACTACACGGGCGCCGAGGACGGCAACGACTGGGCCCTGATCAAGCTCGCCTCGCCGGTCAACAGCAGCCTGGTCAGCACCCTGCCGATCGCGACCACCACCGCGTACGACAACGGGACCTTCACGATCGCCGGCTGGGGCGCGGCCCGCGAGGGCGGGGCGCAGCAGCGCTACCTGCTCAAGGCGAGCGTGCCGTTCGTCGACGACGCGACCTGCTCCCGCGCCTACCCGGGCCTGGTCACCGGGGCCTCGCTGTGCGCCGGCTACGTCGCCCAGGGCGGCGTGGACACCTGCCAGGGCGACTCGGGCGGCCCGATGTTCCGCCGCGACGGTTCCGGCAACTGGATCCAGGTCGGTATCACCAGCTGGGGCCAGGGCTGCGCCCGGCCGAACTACCCCGGCGTCTACACCCAGGTGAGCACCTACGCCTCGGCCATCGCCGCGGCGGCGGCCAGGATCTGAGTCCACCGGCCGACCCGGCCACCCCACCCCCGGCCCCGACGCCCCCCCCGCCGCGGAGGGGCCCGGGGGTGGGCGGGGGGGGGGGCGGTT
>NZ_JBSGXP010000213.1:0-10418 GCF_053610105.1 Kitasatospora sp. NPDC054939
CCAGCAACTCGTGCTGCCAGAGCGTGTAGTCCCCGTACTGCACCGGCAACGGCTCCCACTGCGGCGCCGCACCCGCACACCGCGCCGCATAGGCGCGGGCGATGTCGGCGGCCAGCGGGCGCAGCGACCAGCCGTCGCCGGTGATGTGGTGGACCACCAGCAGGAGCACGTGCTCCCGGCCGGAGAGGCCGAACAGCTCGGCGCGCAGGGGCAGTTCGGCGGCCAGGTCGAAGGGGTGGCGGGCCGCCCGCTCCAGGGCGGCCGGCAGGCCGTCCTGGTCGGTGGGCGTGACGGTGAGCCGCGGGAGCGCCGCCCCCGGGGCGAGGACGTGCTGGCGCGGCACGCCGTCGCTCTCGGGGAAGACCGTGCGCAGGCTCTCGTGCCGGCCGACCAGGTCGCCGAGTGCGGCACGCAGGGCGTCGCGGTCGAGGGTGCCGGTCAGGCGCAGGGCCAGCGGGATATTGTAGGTGGCGCTCGGACCCTCCATCTTGTGGATGAACCAGAGCCGGCGCTGCGCGAAGGAGAGCGGCATGGCCTCGGGCCGCGGCCTGACGGTCAGGGCCAGCCGGCCCGGTCCGGCCGCGTCGAGCCGGGCGGCGACCCCGGCCGGGGTGGGGGTCTCGAAGAGGGCCCGCAGTTCGAGTTCGACGCCGAAGGCGGCCCGCAGTCGGGCGGCCAGCCGGGTGGCGAGCAGGGAGTGCCCGCCGAGGTCGAAGAAGTCGCCGTCGACGCCGACCCGCGGCAGGCCGAGGACCTGCGCGAACAGGTCGCAGACGATCTGCTCCTGCGGGGTACGCGGGTCGCGGCCACCTCCAGGCAGGGTCGGGTCGGGGGCGGGCAGGGCAGCCCGGTCGAGCTTGCCGTTCGGGGTGAGCGGCAGCCGGTCGAGCGGGACGAAGGCGGCGGGCACCATGTACTCCGGCAGGTGCGCACGGGCGTGCTCGCGCAGGGCGGTGAGCAGCGCGCCGGTGCCGCGCCGGGCGGCCGGGTCGGTGGTCCAAGTGGCGAGCGGGGCGGTGGCGGTGGCCGCTCCGGAGGGGGTGTAGGCGCCGACGGGTGCCGCGCCGTCGGCCGTGCGGTCGCCGCGGACGAGGACGACGTCCACGGCCTCGGGCGCGTGGGTGGCCCAGGTGACGCCGACCCAGTAGCCGAGTTCGGCGCCCAGCCGGTGGAAGGCGTCGGGGTCGACCGGGCCGAGCGGGTCGCCCTCGGTCGGCTGCTCGGGGGTGGGCCGATCGGCAGTGGGCGGCTCGGCGGTCGGCGGCAGTCCGGCGTCCAGGGCGCGGGCGTACCCGAGTTCCTGTGCCACCCGGGCGTTGGGGACCCCGGTGAGGCGCAGCAGTTCGGGCCGTTCGGTGCGCAGGTGGTCGGCGAGCGCAGCGGGGCTGTCCTGGTCCCGACGCCACGGGCGGGTGGGGGCCGCGTCGAGCGGGAGGACGGCGGCGCCCTCCTTGTGCAGGGTGACGTCGTAGCGGTAGCGGGTGAGTTCGTTCTGCGCCGTGCCGTGCTTGAGGCGCAGGTCGGTGCCGGCGATGCCGGGGACGTGGTGGCGCAGCGCGGTGAAGAACTCGGGGTCGACCAGGAGTTCCTTCTCCAGGACCAGGGTGTGCTCGACGGCGCGGCGCAGGGCGGCGGGGTCGCCGAGGTCGGTGGCGCGGGCGACCTGGACGCCGGTGGCGAGGGCGCGCAGCAGGCGGGGGTTGCGGACGTCGCCGACGAACACCGCGCCGCTGGGGGCGAGCAGCCGCAGCGCCCGGTCCAGGACCTGTTCCAGGTAGCCGGCGTTGGGGAAGTACTGGACGACGGAGTTGATCACCACGGTGTCGAAGCGGCCCTCGGGCAGGCCGTCCGTCTCGTGGGCGGCGCAGGTGCGCAGCCGTACCCGGTCGGCGAGGGCCGGGTCGGCGTCGACGTGCCGTTGCAGGGCCTCGATCACGGACGGGGAGAAGTCGGTGCCCCAGTACTCCTCGCAGTCCGGGGCGAGGCGGGAGAGCAGCAGTCCGGTGCCGACGCCGAGTTCGAGGACCCGGCGGGGGCGCAGGGCGCGGATCCGTTCGACGGTGGTGTCGCGCCATTCGTGCATCTCGGCCTGCGGGATCGGGCGGCCGTCGTAGCTGCTGTTCCAGCTGGCGAAGTCCTCGCCGAAGGCTGCGGCGCGGGCGCCGGTGTAGACGGAGTCGTAGAGGTCGCGCCATTCGCCGAGCTGGTCCTGTTCGACCCGGGCGCTGTGGGCGCGGTCGGCGGTGTCGGCGACCACGTAGGCGACCAGGCGGACGTCGCCGGGCCGGTCCTCGCGGGCGAGGACGGCGGCGCGGGCGACGCCGGGGTGCTCGGTGAGGACGGCCTCGATCTCGCCGGGCTCGATCCGGAAGCCGCGCACCTTCACCTGGTCGTCGGCCCGGCCGAGGTACTCCAGTTCGCCGTCGGCGCGGCGGCGGGCGAGGTCGCCGGTGCGGTACATCCTGGCCCCGGGCTCGGTGGCGTACGGGTCGGCGGTGAAGCGCTGCGCGGTCAGCCCGGGGCGGCCGAGGTAGCCGCGGGCCACGCCGGCGCCCGCGAGGTAGAGCTCGCCGGCCACCCCGGGCGGAACGGGTGCGAGCGAGCCGTCGAGGACGTAGGCGCGGGTGTTGGCCAGCGGGCGGCCGATCGGCGGACGGCCGGCCGGGGTGGCGGAGGCGGTGAGCGCGGCGGCGGTCGACCAGACGGTGGTCTCGGTGGGCCCGTACACGTTGTGGAGTTCGCTGCCGAGGGTGCGCAGCGTGTCGGCGAGGGCCGCGGGCAGCGCTTCGCCGCCGACGAGCATCCGCAGTCCGCGCAGGCCCTGCGGGTCGTGGGAGACCAGCAGCTGCCAGAGCGCCGGGGTGGCCTGGAGGGTGGTGACGCCGTGCCGGGCGATCAGGTCGAGCAGGGCGGACGGCTGGGGCACCGCCTCGCGCGGGGCCAGGACGACGGCGGCGCCGGCCAGCAGCGGCAGGTACAGCTCCAGGGCGGCGATGTCGAAGGCGACGGTGGTGACGGCGAGCAGCCGCTCCTCGGGGCGCAGCGGGAGGCGTTCGGTGAAGTCCGCCAGCAGGTTGGCGAGGGCGGCGTGCGGCACGACGACGCCCTTGGGGCGGCCGGTGGAGCCGGAGGTGTGCAGGACGTAGGCGGGGTGGCCGGGGCGCAGCGGGGTGCTGCGGTCGGCGTCGGTGGGGTCGTCGGCGGGGTGGGCGGCGATCCGGGCGGCAGTGCCGGGGTCGTCGAGGACGAGCCGGGTGCCGGGGGTGCCGGGCGGGATCCGGTCGTCGGTCTGCCGGGTGGTGAGCAGCAGGACGGGCCGGGTGTCGTCGAGGACGTGCGCGATCCGGGCGGCAGGGTGGTCGGGGTCGAGCGGGACGTACGCGGCGCCGCTCTTGAGCACGGCGAGCAGGGCGACGACGAGGTCGGCGGTGCGGGGCAGGGCGAGCGCGACGAGGTGCTCGGGGCCGGCGCCGTGGGCGAGGAGGGTGTGGGCGAGCCGGTTGGCGCGGGCGTGGAGTTCGGCGTGGCTGAGGACGGTGTCGCCGGCGACCAGGGCGGGGGCGTCGGGTGTTGCGGCGGCGCGCTCCTGGAGGAGGGCCGGCAGGCAGTCCGGGCGGACGGGCGCGGCGGTGTCGTTCCAGGCGTCGACGGCCCGGTGGTACTCGTCGGCGGTGAGCAGGTCGTGGCCGCCGATCGGCCGGTCGGGGTCGGCGACGACGGCTTCCAGCAGCCGTACCCAGCGTTCGAAGAGGGCGGTGACGGTGGCCGGGTCGTACAGGTCGTCGGCGTATTCGACGGCGCCCTCGATGCCGAGCGGTTCGCCGGCCCCGCCGCGCCGTTCGACGAGGCTGAAGAACAGGTCGAACTTGGCGGTGCCGGTGCGTCCGGGCGCCACCTCGACGCGCAGGCCGGGCAGCTCGAAGACGCCCTCGGGGGCGTTCTGCAGGGCCAGCATCACCTGGAACAGCGGGTGGTGGGCCAGCGAGCGGGTGGGGTTGAGCACCTCGACCAGGTACTCGAACGGCACGTCCTGGTGCGCGTACGCGGCGAGCGAGGTCTCCCGGACCCGGGCGACCAGCTGGGCGAAGGTGGGGTTGCCGGAGAGGTCGGTGCGCAGCACCAGCGAGTTGACGAAGAAGCCGACGAGCTCGTCCAGGGCCTGGTCGGTGCGGCCGGCGATCGGGCTGCCGAGCGGCACGTCCTCGCCGGCGCCCAGCCGGGAGAGCAGCGCGGCCAGTCCGGCCTGGAGGACCATGAACAGGCTGGCGCCGGAGCGGCGGGCGAGGGCGGCTAGTCCGCGGTGGAGTTCGGCGTCGAGCTCCACGGTGACGTAGTCGCCGCGGTAGGACATGACGGCGGGGCGGGGCCGGTCGGTGGGCAGGGCGAGCTGCTCGGGCAGCCCGGCGAGCCGTTCGGACCAGTGGGCGATCTGCTCGGCGAACAGGCTGTCGGGGTCGTCGAGGTCGCCGAGCAGGTCGTGCTGCCAGAGCGTGTAGTCGGCGTACTGCACCGGCAGCGGCTGCCACTGCGGCGCCGCACCGGTGCAGCGCGCCGCGTAGGCGTGGGCGAGGTCGGCGGCCAGCGGGCGCAGCGACCAGCCGTCGCCGGCGATGTGGTGCACGACGACGACGAGCACGTGCGCGTCCTCGGCGAGGGCGAGCAGTTCGGCGTGCAGGGGTGGTTCGGCGGCGAGGTCGAAGGGGTGGCGGGCGGCCCGCAGCAGCCGGTCGGGCAGGTCGGCGGCGGTGGCGGGGGTGCGGTCGAGGGGGAGGTCGACGGCGTCCAGGACCTGCTGGTGGGGGGTGCCGTCGGTCTCGGGGAAGACCGTGCGCAGGCTCTCGTGGCGGGCGGCCACGTCGTGCAGGGCGGCGCGCAGGGCGGCGTGGTCGAGGGTGCCGGTCAGGCGCAGCACCAGCGGGATGTTGTAGGTGGCGCCCGGGCCCTCCATCCGGTGCAGGAACCAGAGGCGGCGCTGGGCGAAGGAGAGCGGCGGGCGGTCGGGGCGCGGGCGGGCGGTGAGGGCGAGCCGGCCGGGGCGGGCGGTGTCCAGGCGGGCGGCGACGTCGGCGGGCGTGGGTGCCTCGAAGAGGGTGCGCAGGCCGAGTTCCACGCCGAACGCGGCGCGCAGCCGGGCGATCAGGCGGGTGGCGAGCAGGGAGTGCCCGCCGAGGTCGAAGAAGTCGTCGTCGACGCCGACCGCGGGCAGGCCGAGGACCTGGCCGAAGAGCTCGCGGACGATCTCCTCCTGCGGGGTGCGGGCGGCCCGCCCGGTGCCGGGCCGGGCGGGGTCGGGGGCGGGCAGGGCGGCCCGGTCGAGCTTGCCGTTCGGGGTGAGCGGCAGCCGCTCCAGCACCACGACGGCCGCGGGCACCATGTGCTCGGGCAGCCGCGTGCGGGCGAACTCCCGTACCTGCTCGGGCCGCAGGCCGTCGGCGCCGGTGAGGTAGGCGACCAGGCGGCGGGGGCCGGGGCCGTCCCGGCGGGCGAGGACGGCGGCGCGGGCGACCTCGGGGTGCTCGGTGAGGACGGCCTCGATCTCGCCGGGCTCGATCCGGAAGCCGCGCACCTTCACCTGGTCGTCGGCCCGGCCGAGGTACTCCAGTTCGCCGTCGGGCCGCCACCGCACGAGGTCGCCGGTGCGGTACATCCTGGCCCCCGGCTCGGCCGCGTACGGGTCGGCGGTGAAGCGCTGCGCGGTCAGCCCGGGGCGGCCGAGGTAGCCGCGGGCGAGGCCCGCTCCGGCCACGTACAGCTCGCCGACCGCACCGGGGGCGGCGAGCCGGAGGGCGCCGTCCAGCACGTAGACCCGGGTGTTGGCGACCGGGCGGCCGATCGGGGCGGGGAGCCGCCAGTCGCCGGGGTCGGCGGGCAGGCGGTGGGCGGTCACCACATGGGTCTCGGTGGGGCCGTAGTGGTTGTGGAGCCGGCGGGCGGGGGCGAGCGGGTGGAAGGCGCGCACCTGCGGGCCCAGCGTCAGCGCCTCGCCCGCCTGGGCGACGGTGCGCAGCGCGGGCAGGGCGAGGCCCTGTTCCAGCGCGGCCTCGGCGACGGCCTCCAGGACGAGGTCGGGGGCGAACAGCTCCTCGACCCGGTGCGCGTCCAGCCAGCGGACCAGCGCCGCGGCGTCGCGCCGGACGTCCTCGGCGGGCACCACCAGGGTCTTGCCGAAGGCGACCGCGGAGAGGATCTCCTGGGCGGAGACGTCGAAGCTGATCGCGGTGAACTGGGCGGTCCTGGTGCCGGCGGCGCCGCCGACCTCCCGGTGGTGCCACTCCAGCAGGTTGAGCAGCGCCCCGGCGGGCATCACGACGCCCTTGGGGCGGCCGGTGGAGCCCGAGGTGTAGATCACGTACGCGGGGTGGCGCGGGTCGAGGGGGGCGGTGCGCTCCGTGTCGGCCAGGTCGCCGGCGGGGAGCGCGGCGAGGGCGGCGGCGGTGCCGGGGTCGTCCGGCAGCAGGACGGGCACCTCGGCACCGGCCGGGACGGACGGCTCGGCACCGGCCGGGACGGACGGCCCGGTGGCCCGGTCGGTCAGCAGCAGGGCGGGCCGGGCGTCCGCCAGCATGTGCGCCAGGCGGGCCGGCGGGTACTCCGGGTCCAGCGGCAGGTAGGCGGCGCCGGCCTTGAGCACCGCCAGCAGGGCGACGACCAGCCGGGGCGAGCGCGGCAGCGCCAGGGCGACCACCGACTCCGGTCCGATCCCCCGGGCGGCGAGCAGCCGGGCGAGCCGGTTGGCCCGCTCGTTCAGCTCCCGGTAGGTGAGCGCGCCCGCCGCGGCCAGGACGGCCGGGGTTTCGGGCACGGCCGCGGCGCGCTCCTGGAGGAGCTGCGCAAGGCTCGCCGCGACGACCGGGGCGGCGGTGGCGTTGCGGGTGGTGAGCAGGTCGTGGCGCTCCTCGGCGGTGAGCAGGTCGAGCCGGCCCACCGGCAGCCCGGGCTCGGCGATCAGCAGCTCGAACAGCCGGACCAGCCGGCCGACGAGGGCCGCGGCCTCGGCCGGTTCGACGAGGTCGGCGCGGAAGTCCAGCCGCAGGTAGAGGCGGGCGCCGGGGGCGGCGACCAGGGTCAGCGGGTAGTGGGTGGCGTCGCGCCCGCGCAGCGGGTCCGGGGTGATCCGCAGGCCCGCGCCGGGGGCGTCCTCCGCACCGTCCCACGGGTAGTTCTCGAACACCACGGCGGTGTCGAACAGTTCCCCCGGTCCGGCGAGCTGGTGGACCCGGGCCAGGCCCAGGTGCTGGTGGGCGGTCAGCCGGGACTGCTCGACCTGCAACCGGACGACGGCCTCCCCGAGCGGTTCGGCCGGATCCAGCCGGACCCGGACGGGCACCGTGTTGATCAGCAGGCCGACCATCGACTCGACGCCGGGCAGCTGCGGGTCGCGCCCCGACACCACGGTGCCGAAGACCACGTCGTCCTGCCCGGTCCGCAGGCCGAGCAGCAGGCCCCAGGCGGCCTGCACCACGCTGCTCGTGGTCACCCCGAGACGGCGTGCGGTCCCGGTGAGCGCGGCGGTCAGCTCCTCGGTCAGCTCCAGGGTGATCCGCTCGGGCAGGGCGCCCGCCCTGCCCGGGTCCACCGGCGCCAGCAGGGTCGGCACGGCACCCGCCAGCGCCTCCCGCCAGGCGTCCTCGGCCGCCGCCCGGTCCTGCCGGGCCAGCCAGCCCAGGTAGTGGCGGTACGGGGTGACCGGGGCCAGCGCGGCGGCGTCCCCGTCGTGCTCGTACAGCGCGAGCAGGTCGCGCACCAGCAGCGGGGTGGACCAGCCGTCGAGCAGGATGTGGTGGGTCGTCATCAGCAGCCGGTGGCGGCCCGGGGCCAGCCGCAGCAGGGTGAAGCGCAGCAGCGGCGGCTCGGCGAGGTCGAAGCGGCGGGCGTGCTCCTTGGCCGCCAGCCGGTCCGCCTCCGCCTCGGCCCGCTCCGCCCCGAGAGCCGACAGGTCGTGCTCCTCCCACGGCGGCTCCACCCGGCGGGGCACCACCTGGACGGGCTGCCCCGAGTCGACCTGCCGGAACCCGGCGCGCAGGTTGGGGTGGCGCTCCACCAGGGCGCCCACCGCCGCGCGCAGCCGGGCCGGCTCCAGCGCCCCGGCCACGTCGAAGACGTGCTGCACGGCGTACACGTCGGTGCTGCCCTGCTCGTACAGCGCGTGGAACAGCAGGCCCTCCTGCATCGGGGAGAGCGGCAGGATGTCTTCCAGTCCGGACGGGTTCACTTCTGGGTCCTCCACGCGGCTTCGAGTTGCTCGATCTCGTCCTGGCTGAGCCCGGCCAGCGGGAAATCCGACGGGGTGTGTCCGCCGGCGCCGGGCCCGGCGGCATGCCGCACCAGGCCCCGCAGCGCCGCGAACCAGTACTCGGCGAGGGTGCGGACGTCCCGCTCCGGCCACAGCTCGGGCACCCACGTCCAGGTCGCGTCCAGCCACGGCCCGTCGGCGCCCTCGCGCACCAGCGAGTTGGCCTCCAGGCCGTGCGCCTGCGCGGTGCCCGGGTCCGTGCCGGCCAGCAGCCCGCCCTCGGGGGCGACCGACCAGCCGGGCAGGCCGGGCGCCAGCGGGGTGCCCGCCGCCGGGAACCGGCCGAGGTAGTTGAACCCCAGCTGCGGAGCGGCCGCACGGTGCTCCGGAGCGGCCGGGCCGGCCAGGGCGGGCCCGTTCTCCGGGCCGAGGTGTCGCAGCAGTCCGTGGCCGATCCCGTGGTCGGGCACCGCGCGCAGCTGCTCCTTGACCCGCTTGACCGCCTGGCCCAGGGCGGCGCCCCCGGCGGTCACCTCGCCCCAGCCGACGGCGCCCGGGTCCAGCCGGACGGGGTACAGCGAGGTGAACCAGCCGACGGTGCGCGAGAGGTCCGCACCCGCGGCGATCTCCTCGCGGCCGTGGCCCTCCACGTCCACCAGCAGGGCACTGTGCCGGCCCCGGCCGCGGCTGCGGCGCCACTGCGCGACCGCCAGGGCGAGGGCGGTCAGCAGCACGTCGTTCACCCCGGCGTGGAAGGCGGCCGGCACACCGGTCAGCAGCGGCCCGGTCACCTCGGGCGGCAGGCCGACCGTCAGGTGGCGGGCGCGGGCGACGGTGTCGCGCCGCGGGTCCAGCGGGCGGGCCGTCAGCAGCGGGTCGGGGGCGGCCGTCTGCGCCGTCCAGAACGCCGCCTCGGCCGCCCGCCCGGGACGCCGGGCCTCCGCCGCCAGCAGCTGCGACCAGCGGCGCAGCGAGGTGCCGGGCGGGTCGAGCGCGGGGGTGCGGCCCGCCGCGACCGCCTCGCAGGCGTGCGCCAGGTCGGGCAGCAGCAGGCGCCACGAGACGCCGTCGACGGCGAGGTGGTGCACCAGCAGCAGCAGACGGGCGGGGTGTGCGGCGGGGGCGGGGTGTGCGGCGGGGGCGGGGTGTGCGGCGGGGGCGGGGTGTGCGGGGTCGGGGGTAGTGGGGTTCGGTTGCTCGGGGGCTGCGGGGTCGAGGGCTGCAGGGTCGAGGGCTGCGGGGTCGAGGGCGACGAGCTGGACGAGCACTCCGCGTTCGGCGTCCAGCCGGGCGGCCGCCGCGTCCGCCTGCGCCCGGACGAACTCCCCGGTGACCGGGCCCCCGTCGGGCGTCCGCACCCGGTGCACCAGGTCGGCGGCCCGGAGCGGGCCCGCCGGGGGCACCTCGATGCGCGGCGCCTCCCCGGCGGGCCGGAGCAGGCGCAGCCGTAGGGCGTCGTGGTGGTCCAGCAGCGCCTGCAGGGCGGCGGCGAGCTGCGCATCGGTCGGGCCGGTCGGCGCCGTCAGCACCATGGCCTGGTGGAAGCGGTTCGCGTCGCCGCCGCGCGCCAGGAACCAGTGGACGATCGGCAGCGGCTCCAGCAGGCCGACCGGCCCGCCGTCCGTGCCCTCGGCGGCGCCGTCCGACGCGGCGGGTTCCTCCTGGGCGGCGAGGGCCAGCCCGGCCACCGTCCGGTGTTCGAAGATGTCGCGGACCGCCAGCCGCAGACCGGCCGAGCGGGCGCGGCCGACAAGCCGGATGGAGACGATGCTGTCGCCGCCGAGGGCGAAGAAGTCCTCGTCCACGCCGATCTCCTCGGCGCCGAGCACCTCGGCGAACAGCCCGCAGAGCACCCGCTCCCGCTCGGTGCGCGGGGCCCGGCCGCCGCCCTGCGGGGCGTCGCCGCGACCGGCCGCACGGTCGGGGGCTGGGAGCGCGGCGCGGTCCAGCTTGCCGTTGGCCGTCAGCGGCAGCGCGTCCAGCCGGACGAAGGCGGACGGCACCAGGTACTCGGGCAGCCGGGTCCGCAGGAAGGCGCCGATCGCCCCGGCCGGGAGGTCGCTGTGCGGGGAGCCGTCGGCCGGGACGAGGTAGGCGACGAGGCGGGTGTCGCCGGGGGTGTCCTGTCGGGCGAGGACGGCGGCCTGCGCGATGTCGGGGTGGCCGGTCAGGACGGCCTCGATCT
>NZ_JBSGXP010000214.1:0-10196 GCF_053610105.1 Kitasatospora sp. NPDC054939
CGCCGGGGGGGCCGGGACCTCAACGGTACCGCCCCCGCCGGCGGCCACCGACTCCGCGTACGAACGGAAACCCCCATGCCCCGCACCACCCGTACCGCCCGGACGGCCGGCGCCGCGGCCGTCGTCCTGGCCGCCGCGCTCGCCCTGACCTCCTGCGGCTCCGACGGCGGCAGCACCGCCCCCGCCAAGGTCACCCAGCAGAAGGCCGACTCGCCGTACCAGGGCAGCGTGCTCAGCAAGCACTTCGAGAAGCCCGACCTGCAGCTGACGGACACCTCCGGCAACGCCTTCGACCTGCGCAAGCAGACCGCCGGCAAGGCCACCCTGCTCTTCTTCGGCTACACCAGCTGCCCGGACGTCTGCCCCACCACCATGGGCGACATCGGCGTCGCGATGAAGGCGCTCCCCCCCGAGGAGCGCGAGAAGCTCAACATCGTCTTCGTCTCCACCGACCCCGAGCGCGACACCCCGGCCGTGCTGCGCAGCTGGCTGGACTCGATGGGCAAGGACTTCATAGGCCTCACCGGCGACCTCGCCAAGGTCAAGGCCGCCGCCAAGTCGCTCGGCATCCTGATCGAGGACCCGGTGGTCAACGGCGACGGCACCGTCACCTCCACCCACGGCGCCCAGGTGCTGGCCTTCCTGCCCAGTGACGACAAGGCGCACGTCCTCTACATGAGCGGCACCGAGCAGAAGACCTTCCAGCACGACCTGCCACTGCTCGCCAAGGGGGTCGCGGCATGAAGGCCCCCGGCCGCGACGCCCGCCGCCACCCGTCCGGCTTCCGCCGGGCGTCGCTGGCGGGGGCGGTGGTCGCGACGGCACTGGGCGGCGGCGCCTTCCTGGTCGCCTGCGGTGCGGGCGGCCAGGACGGTGCCGCCGACGGTCCCGCCCGGCTGAGCATCGCCGACTCCTACATCCCGCTGCCCCCGGCCGGCGGGATGGCCGCCGGCTACCTGACCGTGCGCAACGACGGCGGCGACGGCGACCAGCTGCTCAAGGTCTCCAGCCCGGCCGCGACCTCGGTCACCATGCACCGCTCCACCGCCTCCACCATGGAGCAGGTCGACCGGATGGAGGTCCCCGCGAACGGCGCGCTGCAGCTCGCCCGCGGCGGCAACCACCTGATGATCACGGGCTGGCAGAAGCCGCCCACCATCGGTGACGAGCTCGAACTCGACCTCACCTTCGCCAAGGCCGGCACCATCGCCGTGAAGGTCCCGGTCAAGGAGCTCACCTACCGACCCGGCCAGCAGTAAGGGATCCGCCAGATGCTGAAGGTCACCCGGGTTCGCCGCCCGCTCACGGTGCCCGCCCGCCGGCTCGCCGGACTGCTCGGGGTGCTCGGCGCCGTGGTCGCGCTGCTGCTCGGCGGGGCCGGACCGGCCTCCGCGCACGCCACCCTGCAGTCCACCGACCCGGCCCAGAACGCGGTGCTGCCCACCGCCCCGACGAGCGTCACGCTGACCTTCAGCGAGGCCGTCTCGCTCTCCGCCGACTCGGTCCGGGTCCTCGACCCGTCCGGGAAGACGGTCGACACCGGCAACCCCGCGCACGCGGACGGCAAGGACAACACCGCCCGGGTCGGCCTGAACAACGGCCTCGCGGGCGGCACCTACACCGTCGCCTGGCGGGCCGTCTCCGAGGACTCCCACCCGATCGGCGGCGCCTTCGTCTTCTCCGTCGGCGCCCCCTCCGACACCACGGTCTCCGCCACCGCCCTGCAGAGCGCCGCCGCCGAGGCCGACTCCGTGGTCGCCGCGCTGTACGGCACCGGCCGGGTCGTCGCGTACGGCGCGTTCGCCCTGCTGGTGGGCGCCGCCGGGTTCGTCCTGCTCTGTTGGCCGGCCGGGGCGGCCCTGCGCCCGGTGCAGCGGCTGCTGATGACCGGCTGGGTGGCGATGCTGGTCTCCACCGTGGCGGTGCTGCTGCTGCGCGGCCCGTACGAGCGGGGCTGGGGGGTCGGCAAGGCGCTCGACCTGTCGCTGGTGCGCGCCACCCTGGACGAGCGGATCGGCACCGCACTGGCGGCCCGGCTGCTGCTGCTCGCGGCGAGCGGGGTCTTCCTGTCGCTGCTGGTCGGCCAGCTCGGACAGGGCACCCCGGCCGCGCCGGACGACCGCCGCGCGCCGGACGAGCCGCCGGCCGACGGCGAGGAGGCCGAACTGCGCGAGCTGGAGCGGCGCGCCGCCGAACGGCCCGAGCGCGATGCCCGGCTCGGCCTCGGCGTGGCCGGACTGGTGTTGGCGGTGGCACTCGCCGCCACCTGGGCCGGCGCCGACCACGCCGCCGTCGGCATCCAGGTCTGGCTGGCGCTGCCGCTGGCGATCCTGCACCTGGTCGCCATGGCGCTCTGGCTCGGCGGCCTGGCCGCGATGCTGGTCGGACTGCGCAACGGGCTCGGCGCACAGGCCGTCGACCGCTTCTCGAAGGTCGCCCTCGGCGCGGTCGCGGTGCTCGCCGCGACCGGCGTCTACCACTCCTGGCGCGGACTCGGCTCGTGGAGCGCCCTGGACACCGAGTACGGGCGGCTGCTGCTGGTGAAGACCGGCTGCGTGCTGGCGATGCTCGGCGTGGCGTGGATGTCCCGCGCCTGGGCGGCCCGGCTGCGGGCCGAACCGCAGGAGGAGGCCGCACCCGTCGAGGTGCCCGAGCCGGTGGCCGTCGCGGCGGTCTCCGACGACCCTGTCCGGCAGGCCCAGCTGGCCCGCCAGCAGGCCGCGCGGGAGATCGCCGGCCGGGAGAAGGGCCTCACCCCGGCCCGGGCCGGACTGCGCCGCTCGGTGCTGGTCGAGGCGGCGGTCGCCGTCGCCGTGCTGGTGGTCACCACGATGCTGACCAACACCCCGCCCGGCCGGGTGGCCGAGGAGGTCGCGGCGGCCGGCTCCGGCGGGGCGCCCGCCCCGGCCCCCGCCGTGCCCGGCGGACCGGCCCCCAAGACGGCGCCCGGACGGACGCTGGAGCTCAAGCTGCCGTACGACACCGGCGGCCGGACGCCCAACGCCAAGGGCACCGCCACCGTCACCGTCAACCCGGCGCAGACCGGCGCCAACGAGGTGCACCTGCGGCTGGACGGCGCCGACGGGCAGCCGGTCGAGGTGCCCGAGGTGGAGCTGGCCTTCACCCTGCCGGACCGCGACCTCGGCCCGCTGACCGTCCCGCTGACCGCCGAGGGCCCCGGGCGCTGGACGGGCACCGCGCAGCTGCCGCTGCCCGGCCGGTGGGTGCTGTCGGTGCTGGTCCGCTCCTCGGAGATCGACCAGACCACCGAGATCAAGGAACTGAGGATCGGCTAGCGGCATGGACGACACCTCCACCGGCGTCACCCGGCGGACACTGCTCGGCACCGCCGGGGCCGGACTGGTGCTGGGCGCGGGCGCCGGGGCGGCCGGCGCCGGGGCGCTCGACCGCGGCCCGGGCGGCCCCGGCGCGGCACCCGCGGCACCCGCCCTGGGCGCCGGCCGGGTGCCCTTCCACGGCGCCCGGCAGGCCGGCATCCTGCAGCCCGCCCAGGCCCGGGTGCACCTGGCCGCCTTCGACCTGGCCGCCGGATCCGGCCGGGACGCCCTGCGCACCCTGCTGCAGCGGTGGTCCCGGACGGCCGCCCGGCTGGCCGCCGGGGAGCCCGCCGAGGAGCACGAGAACCAGATCGCCCTGGACGCGGGCCCCTGCTCGCTGACCGTCACCTTCGGCTTCGGCGCCACCCTGTTCGACCGGATCGGGCTGCCCGACCGCCGGCCGCCGGCCCTCGAACCGCTGCCCGCCTTCCCCGGCGACGCCCTCGACCCGGCCCGCGGCGACGGCGACCTGTGGGTGCAGATCGGGGCCGACGACGCCCTGGTCGCCTTCCACGCGCTGCGGGTCCTCCAGCGGCAGGCGGCCGGCACCGCCGCCCTGCGCTGGCAGGCGGCCGGCTTCTCCCGGACGCCCGGCGCCACCGCCCGGCCGGCCACCGGCCGCAACCTGATGGGCCAGATCGACGGCACCAACAACCCGCAGCCCGCCGATCCCGGCTTCGACGCCACGGTGTTCTGCGCCGCCGGCGGCGACCACCCGGACTGGGCGGTCGGCGGCAGCTACGTGGTGTACCGGCGGATCCGGATGCTGCTGGACTCCTGGGAGGCACTGCCCGTCGACCGGCAGGAGCGGGTGATCGGCCGGCGCAAGTCGGACGGCGCCCCGCTCTCCGGCGGCGGCGAACGCACCCCGGCCGACCTCGCCGCCCGCGACGGGGAGGGCGCCCTGGCGATCCCCGCCGACGCGCACATCCGGGTCGCCGCCCCGGACGCCAACGGCGGGGCCGCGATGCTGCGGCGCGGCTTCTCGTACCACGACGGCGCGCTTCCGGACGGCTCCCCGGACGCCGGGCTGCTGTTCCTCGCCTTCCAGGCCGACCCGCGCCGCGGCTTCACCCCGGTGCAGCGCAAGCTGGCCCGGGGCGACGGCCTCTCCCGCTTCCTGCGGCACGAGGCGAGCGGCGTGTACGCGGTGCCGCCGGGCGCCCCGGAGGGCGGCTGGGTGGGGCAGGCCCTGCTGGAGGGCTGACCTCCCGGCGGGCCGCCGTCCTGCACCGCGGAACGGTCCCGTACGGCTGCGGCGGAATGGCTAAGGTGGCAAGTTCGGACCACCCTTGCGCACGGAGGCGGCATGTCGGCGACCCGCTACACCTACCTCGGCCCTGCGGGCACCTTCACCGAGGCCGCCCTGCGGACGCTGCCGGAGGCGGCCACCCGGGAGCTGGTGCCGCTGTCCTCGGTGCCGCTGGTGCTGGACGCGCTGCGCGCGGGCGAGGCGTCCGGGGCGTTCGTCCCGATCGAGAACTCGGTCGAGGGCGCCGTCACCGCGACCAACGACGAGCTGGCCTCGGGCAGCCCGCTGATGATCTACCGCGAGGTGCTGCTGCCGATCGCCTTCGCGCTGCTGGTACGGCCCGGCACCGAGCTGTCCGAGGTGCGGACCGTCACCTCGCACCCGGTGGCCCAGCCGCAGGTGCGGCGCTGGCTGGCGGCCAACCTGCCGGAGGCCGTCTGGGAGGCCGCCGCCTCCAACGCGGACGGCGCCCGGCTGGTCGCCGAGGGCCGCTACGACGGGGCGTTCGCGGGCGAGTTCGCCGCTCCGATCTACGGGCTGGACCCGCTGGTCAAGGAGATCGCCGACGCGCAGAACGCCACCACCCGGTTCATCCTGGTCGGCCGGCCCGGCCGGGTCTCCTCGCCCACCGGCGCCGACAAGACCTCGATGGTGGTCTGGCTGCCGGACGACCACCCGGGTGCGCTGCTGGAACTCCTCCAGGAGTTCGCGGTGCGCGGGGTGAACCTGATGCGGATCGAATCCCGGCCGACCGGCGAGGGGCTCGGCAGCTACTGCTTCCTGATCGACTGCGAGGGGCACCTCGCCGACCGCCGGGTGAGCGAGGCGCTGATGGGCCTGAAGCGGATCTGCCCGCAGGTGCGGTTCCTCGGTTCCTATCCGCGGGCGGACCGGCGGGCCTCCGAGCACCGGCGGCCGGGCACGTCGGACGAGGATTTCACCGCCGCCGCGGACTGGCTGTCGCGCTGCCTGGACGGCCGCGGCGACATCTGATCCCGCTGTCCCGCGCGGCCCCGGCTGTCCACAGGCCGGGGCCGCTTTCCACAGCGGGGAGTTATCCACAAGTCCGGGCCCGAGTCGACAAAGCGGTATAGCCACCGGACAGATCGGTCGGACCGTCGTTTTGCGCCCCAGAGATGACCAATCGGACCAGAGTCACCCGTGTACCACTAAATCACCCGTCCGAGTGCTTCAATTCCCTCACTCGTGAAGGTCAAATCGGGTTTGAAACCCGAATGTCCCAGTTCCTTCCGAACCGGGCGCCCATCGCCCGTCCGTCCACAGGACACCGGGAACGCCTGTGGATAACCGCCGGAACGTCGATCGGGGAGCCCGGTTATCCACAGCCGCGGGCAGGTTATCCCCAACCGAAAACCCGTACCGGGACGCCCCTCCCCTCCCGGTACGCTTGGTCCCGTGATTGACCTTCGCCTGCTCCGTGAGGACCCTGACCGAGTGCGCGCCTCGCAGCGCGTCCGTGGCGAGGACGTCGACCTGGTCGACGCCCTCCTCTCCGCCGACGAACGGCGCCGGTCCTCGGGCAGCCGCTTCGACGAGCTGCGCAACGAGCAGAAGTCGCTCGGCAAGCTCGTCGCCAAGGCCCAGGGCGACGAGAAGACCGCCCTGCTGAAGCGCACCAAGGAGCTGGCCGCCGAGGTCAAGGCCGCCGACGCCGAGCAGGGTGCGGCCAAGGAGGAGGCCGAGCGCCTGCTCCGCTCGCTGGCGAACCTCATCGACCCGGCCGCCCCGGTCGGCGGCGAGGAGGACTTCGTCACCCTGGAGGAGATCGGCACCCCGCGCGACTTCGCCGCCGAGGGCTTCGAGCCCCGCGACCACGTCGAGCTGGGCCAGCTCCTGGGCGCGATCGACACCGAGCGCGGCGCCAAGGTCGCCGGTGCGCGGTCCTACTACCTGACCGGTCCCGGCGCGCTGCTGGAGCTCGCCCTGGTCAACATGGCGATCGCCCAGGCCACCGCGGCCGGCTTCACCCCGATGATCACCCCGGCCCTGGTCCGCCCGGCCGCCATGGACGGCACCGGCTTCCTCGGCCAGGCCGCCGAGAACGTGTACTTCCTCGCCGAGGAGGAGCGCTACCTCGTCGGCACCAGCGAGGTCCCGCTCGCGGCGTACCACATGGACGAGATCATCGACGCGGACAAGCTGCCGCTGCGCTACGCCGGCTACTCGTCCTGCTTCCGCCGCGAGGCCGGCACCTACGGCAAGGACACCCGCGGCATCATCCGCGTCCACCAGTTCGAGAAGGTGGAGATGTTCGTCTTCACCACCCCGGAGGACGCCGAGGCCGAGCACCGCCGCCTGCTGCAGTGGGAGAAGGACTTCCTCAACGCCCTGGAGCTGCCGTACCGGGTGATCGACGTCGCCTCCGGCGACCTCGGCTCCTCGGCCGCGCGCAAGTTCGACATCGAGGCGTGGATCCCGACCCAGGGCAAGTACCGCGAGGTCACCTCGACCTCCAACACCACCGAGTACCAGTCCCGCCGCCTCGCCATCCGGATGCGCGAGGAGGGCAAGGTCCGCCCGCTGGCCACGCTGAACGGCACCCTGGTCGCCGTGCCGCGCACCATCGTGGCGATCCTGGAGAACCACCAGCAGGCCGACGGCTCGGTGGTCGTCCCCGAGGCCCTGCGGCCCTTCCTCGGCGGTCGCACCGTCCTGGAACCCGTCAAGTAAGCCGCACCAGCGAATCCCGGGAGACGTCCGGCCCATGAGCACCACCAGCCCCAGCCCCGTCTCCCCCGGTGGCGACCTGCCCTTCCGGCTGGTCGCCACCGACCTCGACGGCACGCTGCTCACCCGGGCGGAGACCGTCTCGCCCCGCACCCGGGAGGCGCTGGCCGCCGCCACCGCCGCCGGGGCGGTGCACATCATCGTCACCGGCCGCTCCGCGGGCTGGGCCCGGCCGGTCTTCGACGAGATCGGGTACACGGGCACCGCGGTCTGCGGGCAGGGCGCCCAGGTCTACGACGCCGGTGCGCACAAGCTGCTCACCTCGCTCACCCTGGACCGCCGGCTCGCCGCCCTGGCCCTTGCCAAGATCGAGGCCGAGACCGGCACCCTCGCCGTCGCCGCCAACCAGGACGGCCTGGACGGCCAGGTGCTGGCCGGCCCCGGCTACCGGCTGCAGATCGGCTCCGAGCTGCCGGTCGTCGCCTCCGCCCGGACCGACCTGCTGGCCGAGCCGATCAGCAAGCTCTACATCCAGCACCCCCGGCTCACCGACGACGAGCTCGCCGAGGCCGCCCGGCAGGTGGCGGGCGACCTGGTGGGCGTCGTCATGGCCGGCCCCGGGGTCGTCGAACTGCTGCCGATCGGCCTCTCCAAGGCCACCGGGCTGGCCGTCGCCGCCCGCCGGCTGGGCCTGCGCGCCGCCGACACCATCGCCTTCGGCGACATGCCCAACGACGTGCCGATGTTCGGCTGGGCCGCGCACGGCGTCGCGATGGCCAACGCGCACGAGCAGGTGCTCGCGGTCGCCGACGAGGTCACCCTCGGCAACGACGAGGACGGCGTCGCCGTCGTACTGGAACGCCTGTACCAGGGCCGCTGACCTCGGCTCCGAGGCCCTGCGTCAGCTCCGCGGCACCCGGATGGTGGTCCTCCGGGAAAGAGTTTGTATGCTCCGCTGAAGCTCCGCGCCCCCGGGTGCGGCGCTCCTGGCGGGATCGGGGCTGTTCCCACCGGACACGTACAGGCTTGCTTCCCCCGTGAGAGGTACGCACATGTCAGGCCAGTGGGACGAGAGCCCGTCCTCGGGGGCGGACGGGCCGGGCCGGGGCGGGCCCCCGCGCAGTTCGGTACGCACCGGGCGCACCGCCGCCGACCAGGCCGGCCGGGTGCCCGCACCGCGGCCAGGGGGCCGCGCCGAGGCGCGCCGGGCCGCCCAGGCACAGGCCAAGGGCGGGCGCGGAGCCCGTGCGGCCGGCCAGGGCGAGGGCGGCCGCCGGGCGGCCGGGACGGCCGAGGGCGGACGCCGCGGCAACGGCGGCGAGGGCGGGCGCCGCGGCAACGGCGGCGAGGGCGGGCGCCGCGCGGCCGGCAGCGGCCGGGGCCGCAAGCCGAAGAAGAACATCAAGAAGATCGTCGCCTGGACGGCGGCCGGCGTCCTGGTGGTGCTGGCCGGCACCGGCGGCGCGATCTACTACAAGCTCAACGGCAACATCCGGTCCTTCGACGAGGACGCCATCAGCCGCGACCGGCCGCCCGAGGCGACCGCCG
This sequence comes from Kitasatospora sp. NPDC054939, assembly GCF_053610105.1. NCBI lineage: Bacteria > Bacillati > Actinomycetota > Actinomycetes > Kitasatosporales > Streptomycetaceae > Kitasatospora > Kitasatospora sp. NPDC054939. Next base: position 8,827 of record NZ_JBSGXP010000214.1, read on the forward strand.
ACGCCAACGGCAACAAGCCGGTCAACATCCTGCTGATCGGCTCGGACTCGCGCAGCGGCAAGAACAGCGACCTCGGCGGCGGCGACGAGGCCGGCGCCCGCTCGGACACCACGATGCTGCTGCACGTCTACGCCGACCACAAGCACGCCGTGGGCATCTCGATCCCGCGCGACGCCCTGGTCACCATCCCGCCGTGCAAGCTGCCGAACGGGAAGTGGACCAAGGAGCAGCCCGGGCAGATGTTCAACTCGGCGTTCTCGGTCGGCAACACCGACCGGGGCAACCCGGCCTGCACCCAGAACACCGTGGAGAAGCTCACCGGCATCCGGGTCGACCACACCATCGAAGTCAACTTCTCCGGCTTCGCCGCGATGACCGAGGCCGTCGACGGGGTCGACGTCTGCCTGCCGAACGACATCTACGAGGGGCACGTCAACCCCAACCTGGGCAAGAAGGGCAAGGTCATCCTGCCCAAGGGCAAGCAGAAGGTCTCCGGCCAGCGGGCGCTCGACTACGTCCGGCTGCGGCACGGCATCGGCGACGAGTCGGACGTCGGCCGGATGAAGCGCCAGCAGGCGTTCCTCGCGTCGCTGATGGCCAAGGTGAAGAAGCAGGGCCTCAGCCCGACCACGCTGCTGCCGCTGGCCGACGCCGCCACCAAGTCGATGACCGTCGACCCGGGGCTGGACTCGGCGAAGAAGCTGATGGACTTCGCGCTCTCGCTGCAGGACATCGACCTGCACGACATGAAGTTCCTCACCGCGCCCTGGCGCTACAACGGCCCCCGGATCGACCTGGTCCACCCGGCCGTCGACAACCTCTGGAAGACCCTCCAGGCCGACCGCACCATCGACGGCAAGGACGCCACCGGCAAGCAGGAGGACGCCCCGCCGACCGAGGCCGCGACCGAGCCGCCCGCCACCCCGACGGCCGCGCCGACCCCGACCGGGGAGGCGCGGAGCAACGCGGCGATCCGGGTCGCGGTCTACAACGGCACCACCGCCAACGGGCTGGCCGCCAAGGCCGCCGAATCGCTCAAGGCCGCGAAGTTCACGGTGACCGGGGTGGCCGGCGCCAAGTCGACCAACCGCGCCACCACCACCGTGGAGTACGGGGCCGGCCAGAAGGCCGGCGCGGAGAAGGTCGCGGCGCTCTTCCCCGGCGCCACCCTGTCGCCCACCTCGGCGGCCGGGATCAGCCTGGTCCTCGGCAAGGACTACGCCGACGCCGGCGCGGCCACGCCCGAGGCTCCCGCGCCGCTGCCCACCGAGGTGGTCGCCGAGGCCCGCTCGGCGGACGACGACATCTGCAGCAACGTCTCCTACGGGTGAGCGGAGACGGCACCGGCCCGGTCCCGCTGTCGGCGGGAC
>NZ_JBSGXP010000215.1:0-10174 GCF_053610105.1 Kitasatospora sp. NPDC054939
GCAGCACCGCCCAGCTCGACCAGAACATCGACGCCCTCCAGGGCGCCCCGCTGACGGCCGAGGAACTGACGGAGATCGACCGGATCAGCCGCTGACATGGTGGGCGGCCGCTGGAAGCGGGCACCGGCCGCGGCGGCGCGAGCGGCCGCCACGTTCTGCCGAGGCAACCTCACCGCCCTCCACCGGAGTTGGCTGCCGGGTCCCGGGCGGCTTGTTTGCGGGTGCGGTTTCCGGCCACTCGGTTCGTCGGCTGCTTATCCTGATGACCATGACCGACCAGCCTCCGGAGACCTCTCCGTACCCTGTCCCGTCCGGCGAACTCCGCGCCTCCCACGACGACCGGGAAGCCGTGGTCGAGCAGCTGCGCGACGCGGCGGCCGAGGGGCGGATCGATCTCGACGAGCTGGATGCACGCCTGGAGCAGGCGCTGAAGTCCAAGACGCACGCCGAGTTGGCCGTCCTGACCGCCGACCTGCCGAGGCCGAACGCGCCCGGGAGCCGGCCGCCGCTGGTGCTCCAGGGCGGCATGTACGGCGTGTCGCAGGGCCCCGGGCGCTGGGACGTTCCCGGGCGCGTCATCGCGCACGGAGGCGTCGGGGGCGTGAAGATCGACTTCACCCGGGTCGAGTGCCGCCTCACGGAGGTCGCCGTGGAGGCGTACGGGGAGACGTCCGGTGTCACGATCGTCATCCCCGACAGCTGGGCCGCCGACACCAACGGCATGGATCCCGGCGTCGGCGGCCTGACCGACAAGACCACCCCCGACCGGCTCCCCGGAACTCCCCTGATCCGCCTCACCGGGTCCGGCGGCATGGCCGGAGTGATCATCCGCCACCCCAACCGCCGGGAACAGCGCAAGCTGCAGAGCAACCCGACGCAAGGTTCGATGCACTGATCAAGAAGGTTGGTGACGATACCTCGGATCAACTCCTCGCACCGACAGCCGAGGTCGTGCACCAGCGTTCCGCCGCGGCGCAATCGCCTCGCCGAGCGCGACCGGCGACACGCGGGTCTGCAGGGCGCCGGCATCGACGCCGCCCAAGCGGCCCCGCCGCCTGACGCTCCCGCCGCCGGTCGGCGTTCCCCTGCGCCGATGTCTTCGGTCGGGATGTCAGAGATCGTCGAGCTGTCTCGTCCCAGGTGGTGAAGACGGGTTCCGGGGAGAACCCCTTCTCGACGACAAGGAGCAGGTCATGAGTGAGGAGCGCACGCACCGGGAGGTCGCGCTGGTCACCGGGGCGAACAAGGGCATCGGTCGTGGCGTCGCCGAACAGCTCGCCGCGCTGGGCATGACGGTCGTGATCGGAGCCAGGGACCCGCTGCGCGGGGAGGAGGCCGCCGCCGCGGTACGCGCGACCGGCGGCGACGCGCATGCGGTCACCCTGGACGTCACCGACCAGGTCACCGTCCGCGCGGCCGTGAAGCAGGTCGAGGAGTGCTTCGGCCGGCTCGACGTACTGATCAACAACGCGGGCATCACCGGCTCCGGACAGGTGTCGCCCGAGGACGCCCACGATCAGATCCCCAGCTCCGTCGACCTGGACATGGTCCGAGCGGTGTTCGAGACCAACGTCTTCGGGGTGATCGCGGTGACCAACGCGATGCTGCCGCTGCTGCGGCGGTCACCGGTGCCACGCATCGTCAACGTGAGCAGTCACGCCGCGTCGCTCTCCCTCACCGGCGATCCGGACGGCCCCTTCGCGGCGCTACTTCCGTCGGCCGCGTACTCGCCGTCCAAGTCCGCGCTGAGCGCCCTGACCGTGCAGTACGCCCATGAGCTGCGCAAGGACGGCGTCCTGGTCAACGCGGTCGCCCCCGGCTTCGTCGACACCGACAGCAACAACCACACCGGGTTCCTCACGGTCGCACAGGGCGCCGCCACCGTGGTCCGCCTGGCCACGCTCGACGCCGACGGGCCGACCGCCGGGTTCTTCGGCGCGGAGGGCCCGGTGCCCTGGTGACGGTGCGCGGGCAGCTGCGCCGTAGCGGCCCGACGACAGGTTCGGCCCGGCTGTCGGCCGGACGACAGGCAGTGGAAGGCGAGCGCCCAGGGGGCACGGCCCCTTCGACCGGGGGCCGTGCCGCCCCGTGGCGGCTTGGCCGCAAGGAGGAGGGTACGCGGTGACGAAGACCGAGGAGTTCGAGGAGCTGCGACCGCTGCTGTTCTCGATCGCCTACCGGATCCTGGGCAGTGTCGGTGAGGCGGAGGACGCGGTTCAGGAGACGTGGCTGCGCTACCAGGCCACCTCCACCCGGCCCGGGTCGGCCAAGGCGTTCCTGTCGACCGTGGTCACCCGGTTGTCGATCGACGTGCTGCGCTCGGCCAGGGTCCGCCGGGAGGAGTACGTCGGACCGTGGCTGCCCGAACCGCTGCTGGACGACCCGTACGAGGATCCGGCGCGGTCGGCCGAGTTGGCGGACTCGCTGTCGATGGCGGCCCTGCTCCTCCTGGAGCGACTCACCCCGCTCGAACGCGCGGTCTTCGTGCTGAGGGAGGTGTTCGCCTTCGGCTTCGCGGAGATCGCGGCGGCCGTGGGACGGTCGGAGGCGGCGTGCCACCAGCTCGCGGTGCGGGCACGCCGACACATGGACGCGGGCCGGGTCCGGTTCGAGGCCGACCGGAAGGAACGCGAGCGGCTCGCCGATCGGTTCTTCGACGCCTTCCGGGAAGGAGACGTCGACGCTCTGGCCGAGCTGCTGGCCGCGGACGTCCGGATGACCGGCGACAGCGGTGGCAAGGCCCCGCAGTTCGCGCCCGTGATCGTCGGTGCCGAGAACGTCCTGCGGGTGCTGGCGGCGTTCGCCCCGCTGATGATCGCGAGCGGTGGCGTCGTGGAGCCGCACCGGGTGAACGGCCAGCCGGGCTCGATCGTCCGCGACCGGAACGGCCAGGTCCTCAGCGCCTGGGCGCTCGACGTGCGCGACGGGCGGATCCGGGCGATCCGCACGGTGAACAACCCCGACAAGCTCGGGCACCTCGGTCCGGTGGCGGACGCCTGGGAGGCCCTCCGCGAGGCGGAGCGCAGCTCGACCGCAGGGCCGACCGCGTTCCAGCGCCGGGACACCGGGGCCCGGGTCCGCACCGGTGAAGGATCCGCGGACCGCGACCGCACGGGCTGACCTCGTCCGCCCACCCTCACGGGCGGGCGAACACGCCGGGGGCGGGCGCAGTTCGGCCCGTTCCGCGACGGGCGCCTGAGGCTCCCGAGCTCGGCCGCCCGTCACGCCGGGGCGGACACCCTCAGGTGCACCAGAAGAGGAACGGGGTGCAGGTGGGCGTGGTCTGCGGGGTGGGAGTGGGAGAGAGGCGCGACGGGGTGCTGGGGGCTGCAGTCGAGGGCGACGGGACCGCCGGGTCCGCTGCGGTGGCCGCCGGTTCGGGAGCACTGGAGGCTGCCGGAACCGCCGTCGTGCCGCTCTTCGACGGTGACGGCGACGGGGAGGCCGAGCGGGTGGTCGGCTTCCGGGCGGTCGACGGAGCTGCGGTGCCGACGGGATCCGGGGCCGAGGCGGACGTGTCGGGCTGCGGGACCACACCGCCGCTGTTGGGTTCGAGCGTGGCCGGTGCGCCGGCCCCCGGCGGCACCCCCTCGCTGCCGTTGGCGGCCAACGCCGCCACCCCGAGGCCGACCACGGCCAGGCCCAGCACGGAGACCACGATCCGCCCGGGCCGCCGCGCCGCCCGTCGGGAGCCGGTCCCGCGGCCGCTGCGTGCCGAGCCGCGGACGACCGAGGGCGTCCACGGCTCGATGGCCGCCGAATCCGGATCGCCGGAGGCGGGGGACGACGCATGGTCCACCGGGGCGTGCCCCGAGGCGGGAGCGCCGCAGCCGGCACAGGTCAACGCGCCGTTCAGATGGCGCCGGCAGGGTACGCAGTAGTCCATGTGATCTTCCCGTGTCGCCGGCCCCGCTACCGGGCCGGCTGTTCGTCCGTGGTCGCCGGCTCCGTGCACGGCGTCGGGCGCATGCAAAACCTAGGCAGCCCGGCGGTGAGGGTTCCACACCGTTTGGTGAGGTTTCTGGGCAGATGCCGTGCGCCGGGGACGAACAACGCCCCGCTCGCCGGTTCGACGACCGGACGCAGCCCCGTCACCGGGACCGCGGAGGGGTAGCCCGACAGGGCGCAGCAGTGGTCAGCAGTATGAGCGGGTGGATCAGCAACCCGCGGCCGTCGGGTCGGGCTGTTCCGGACGGTCCACGGGCAGGACCTCGCCGAGCGCCCCGATCGGAACGTTCCCCGGTCCGACGACCGGAGGCGGTCGGCACGATCGGGCCCGCCTCCCCTGCATTGCGGGCTGCCACGTCGGGTGGCACCCTCTCGTGAGCAAACAGTCGCAGTCCCCCGACCTGGTCCGGAAGCGTTCGATCACGCGGACGACCCCGAGGTCGACACACCTCGGCAGCGGCCCCGCGCCCATGCCAGCTCCGGAGGCCGGGCGCCCCGTTGCGCTGGCACAAACCCAATGGGGGAGGGGCTCCGAGTCGGGCTCGGGCAGGAGATGCCGGACAACGGCGTCCGGTGATCGACTCGTGTCTTCCCTGAGCTCACGCCCCAGCGGGTAGCACTGCGAGTGCGTCGATCTCGACCCGGAACGCGGGATGGACCAGCCCGGCGACCTTGACGAGTGAGCAGGCTGGCGGGCGGGCCGTGTCCAGGTACTCGTCGCGCACCTGGCGGAAGGTGTCCAGATCGGCCAGGTTGGTCAGAAATACCGTCAGTTTGACCACGTAATCCATGGCGGCACCCGCCGCCTCCAACGCGGTGACCAGGTTCGCGAAGACCTGGCGTACCTGGGTCGCGGTATCCCCCGCGCCCACCACCCGCCCGTGGGCGTCCACCGGGACCTGTCCGGAGACGGCGACCATCGGCCCCGTGAACGCCACGGCATGGCTGTAGCCGTTGACCGGAGGGGTGCCGTCGGGTCGGACGAAGTGCTGCATCATGTCTCCTGAAAGCGGGCGGTGAACACGCCGGGGTGTTGTGTACGGCCTTGGACTGTCGGCAGTTGACGAGGTGCCCCCCGCCGCCGTCGGTGCGGGCCGGTGTTGCTACTGACTTGCTGTGGGAACCAGCTCTGCGACGAGACGTGCGGTAATCGGGGTCTCGATCCTGTGAGTGGCCGCGGCCCGTAGGACAGCCCCGCCGATGGCGTCGAGCTCGATCGGGTGGCCGTTCTCCGCGTCGCGCTGCATCGAGGACTTCATCATCCCGGGGGCCCGGTCGAAGAAGGAGAGCACGGCCTCGGCGGTCACCGGTGCGCCCGCGGCGCGGGCCACGGCAGTGATTTCGTCGAGTACGGCTAGCAGTTCGGACCGCCGCTCGTCGCGGATGGCGCCCACAGCGGACTGGTAGCGCGTGGTCAGCAGGGCGAACGGGGCGAGGAAGGAGAGTTTGTCCCAGAGCATCGTGCTCTCGTCGGTGCGCAGGGTCACGTCGAGGCCGGCGTGCCGAAGGTGGGATGCGAGGTCGGCGAGCGGGGAGGCCAGTTCGAGGGCGGTGAAGGGGCTGGTGTGCGCGATGCGTCCGGGCGAGGTGCGGGTGGCCTCGACCCTGATGGTTCCGGCCACGACCTGGCCGGCCGGATAGTGTCGGCGCAGTGCTGCGAGGTGGTCGAGTCCGTTGAGCAGCGGTACGACGATACCGTCGCCGAGGACCTGCGGCGGAACACGGTCGAGGGCGGCGGGCAGGGCGGTCTGCTTGACGGTCACGAAGGTGACGTCGACCGGTTCGCGCAGCAAGGTGTCAGCTTCGACCGGAGTGGTGAAGTCGCCGTACTGCGTGCTCTGCACTCGCAGGCCCTCGCGGCGCAGCACGGCGGTGGTCTCCTCGCCGGCCAGGCAGACGACGCGGTGTCCGTCGCGGGCGAGCAGCGCGCCGATCAGGCCACCGACACCGCCCGGCCCGAGGATGGCCACCATCATGGTGTTCGTGCTCATGTGCGCTCCTGTTCTTGGGAGACCAGTGCCCGTTGGGCGGTCTCGTTGCTGAATGCGGTCAGTTCGTCGACGGGATCGCGTCGGCAAGTGCTGGTGGTGGAGCCTTGGCCCCGGCCGTGTGTGGTTGCGCCGGTCATCGACGGGAGCCGTTGGCCAGGCGGTCGCGCCGGACCGGGGCAAGGGCGGTGAGCATCAGAGCGGCGGTGAGGGTGAAAGCCAATGGGTAGCCGGTCTGGCCTGCGAGCACCCCGAACCCGACGGCGCCGACGCCCATGCCCGCGTCGTAGGCGAAGTTCCACAGGGCGCTGACGGTGCCGTAGCCAGACGCGGGGACACGCGCGTACATCAGCGTCAGCGTGGCGTTCTGGGTGACTCCGAAGCCGACCCCGAACAGGGCCACGCCGACGACAACGGCGACCGGGCTGTGGGTCAGAGAGGTGAGCAGCGTCCCTGCGGCGGAGACAACAAGGCCGGGCAGGACGAGTGAGGCCGGTCCGTGCCGGTCGCCGTGTCGGCCCGCGACCCAGCGGGCCGCGGTTGAGGCCGCGGACTGGACGAACAGGGCCATGGCGACGACTCCGGTAGAAGCCGACGGGACGGCGAGGGGGAGGAAGGTGACGGTGATTCCGGCAGCGAGCGCAGTGGCCGAGAAGACGACGGCGGGCCGCAGAAGAGCGGCCGTCCGGAACCCGGCCAGCACCCCGATCGACCGTCCCGAGGTCGGCTCGCGGTCCGGCAGGCCCGGCACCGAGACAATAGCGGCCAGCGCGGCCACTGCGCCCGCAATGCAGACCGGTACGTACCCCACGTGCCCTACCAGCCACACCCCCAGCGGCAGGGCTACCAGCGACGGAACCCCGGACACGATGCCAACCAGTGCCAGCCCCTCACCACGGCGCTCGGGCGGGATCAGCGACGCCGTCAAAGCGCCACCCGCGACGACCGTGAACGCGAAGCCCAGACCCCGCACGACACAGACCGCCGTGATCCAAACCGTGCTCCCGGAAGCGGTCAGCACCAGCGTGGGCGTGCCGAGGAGGACCAGCCCTGCCACCAGCGCCAGGCGGTAGCCGAAGCGGGCAACGAACCGGGGAGTGGCCAGCCCGCCTCCGACCGTCGCCAGCATCAGCGCACCCGTGGCCAGTCCCGCGGCATAGCCGCCTCCGCACACCTCGGCATAGAGGGGGACGACCGACAACAGCAGGTAGAAGCTCGTCGAGGCACCGATGACCGAGACGAAACGCAGCAGCAGGGGCCGCGTCACCAGCGGCGGCCGCGAACCGGCGCCCTCAGCTCGAGAGTTGATCATCCTGGTCACACGACGAAGCTAAAGGCCAAGCGGATCGCCAGTAAGATCCAATTCCATGCCTCTGGAGTGGTCCGGTCTGTCACCCGATCTGCTGCTGGTCATCGACCGGGACAGCGGCGAGCCGCTGCGATCCCAGCTGGAACTCCGACTGCGGGACGCGATCCGGACCGGGCGGCTGCAGATCGGCGAACGGCTGCCGTCTTCCCGTGAACTCGCTCGGATGCTCGGGCTGTCGCGCGGGCTCGTGCAGGACTGCTACGCCCAGCTCCAAGCCGAGGGATACCTCGTGACACGCGTCGGCTCAGCCACCCGGGTCGCCGCCAGCGCGGGCGCACCGCCAGCGCCCACGTCACCGCCCTCGGCACCTCCACGCCTGGTGGCCGACTTCAAGTGGGGCGTCCCGGACTTGAGCAGCTTCCCGCTCGCCGACTGGCTGTGGGCCACGCGCGAGGCGGCACGCACCATGCCGACGGCGGCGCTTGACTACGGAGACCCGCGCGGCAATGTGGCTCTGCGCGAGGTCATGGCCGGATATCTGCGGCGGGTGCGCGCCGCCGCAGCGGATCCGGAACGGATCGTGATCTGCTCCGGCTACGCGCAGGGCCTCGGTCTGGCCCTGCACGCCCTGGCCCGGACAGGTGTCCGTACGGTGGCGTACGAGGACCCCGGCTCACCGGCCACGATCTCCTCTGCCGCGTCCTGGGCGGGCCTGTCGGCGATCCCGGTACCGGTCGACGAGCGCGGCATCGACGTGCAGGCACTCGCCGCGACCGACGCCCGCGCCGTCGTCATGACCCCTGCGCACCAGTGGCCCACCGGTGTCGCTCTGGCACCCGAGCGGCGGCTCGCCCTGATCGAGTGGGCCAGGAGCCGGGACGCCGTCGTCATCGAGGACGACTACGACGCCGAATTCCGCTACGACCGGGAGCCGGTGGGCGCCCTGCAAGGACTCGCCGCAGACCGCGTGATCTCCATAGGCACCGTCAGCAAGTCCCTCGCGCCCGCGCTGCGCATCGGGTGGATGCTCTGCCCGCCCGCGCTCACCGAGCTGATCATCGAGCACAAGCAGCTGAACGACCGCGGGTCGCCCACACTCGATCAGCTCGCCCTCGCGAGAATGATCGAGTCCGGCCGCTTCGACCGGCACCTGCGCCGGATGCGGACAACCTACGCGGCGCGGCGCACGACCCTGGTGGCGGCGCTCGCCGAACATGCCCCCGAGGTCAGGGTGACCGGCCTCGCGGCGGGCTTCCACGCGGTAGCGCACCTCCACGGACCGGCCGACGAGCAAGACCTCATCGCCGCCGCCCACGCCCGATCCGTGGGCCTCTACGGAATGAGCACCTGCCGTTCTTCGCATGCGACAGAGCCAGTGCAGCTGATCCTGGGGTTCGGCAACGTCGGTGAACGCGCCATCACGGCAGGCATCACGGCGGTCGGAGGCCTGCTGAGGGGCCGATATCCCGCGTCGCAGGTCCGTCCGACGCTCGGCGACGACTACCCCGCCACTACGGTACGAACATGCTCGACATAATCGAGGAAGTCACCCGCTCCGGTGCCAGGATCACCGCCACCCTCGACGCGCTGACCGACCTGGAGATGCGTGCACCCTCGACGCTGGCCGGCTGGACCCGCGGCCACGTCATCACCCACCTGGCCCGCAGCATCGACGCCTATGGGTGCGGCCAGCCGTTCAACGAGGCCTACTGCGCGGCCAAGTTCGCGGTCGAGGGATTCATGGAGTCGCTCGCCCCGGTCGCGGCGACCGCCGGTGTGACCGTCACCGTGGTCGAACCGGGCGCCGTGGCCAGCGAGTTCATCAGCAACGTGGGAGGCCGCGACGCCCTGGTGGCGCAGGCGGGACCGTACGGCCCGGCCCTGCACGCCTACATCGCGCGCACCGAGAAGGCCTTCGACAGCGCCCAGACCTCCGAGCAGGCCGCCGCCACGATCATCGAGGCCCTCACCACCGACCGACCGGCCTTCCGCGTGCAGACCTCCGAGGCGGCCCGCCGCTTCACCGCCACCAAGCTCACCGACCTCGACGGCTCCGCCGTCCTCGCCCTCACCGGCGCCTGGATCGCCCACTGATCACCGCGCCCCGGTCCCCGGTCGGTTGCCCGGCTCCCGGGTACGGCCCGGCAACCTATACTCCCCCTGCCCGACCGACGGGCTGGACAGGGGGGAACACAACGATGGCGGCGTACTTGGCGGAGTCCGTGGAGTCACCACTCCTGCTGGCCGTGCCGGCCGTGGGCGGTCTGGCACTGGCCGTCCGGCTGGTGACCGTCCTGCTCCTGATCCGCGCCCAACGGGCCGCCCGGGAGCGGGCGCTGGCCGCCCGGGGCGGACCGTCGGCCCCGGCCGGCGGCCTCGCAGCGACCGTCGGGGAGCTGCTGGTCGGGTCGGCCACCGGGTTCGGGCTGCTCCTCCTGATGACCAACAACCACGACCTCGACTTCTACCCGCTGCTGTGGTCGACCCACTACGACAGCACCATCAACCTCGCCTACCTGTGGGGCTATTACGGATACCCCCAGACCGTCGAGGAGATGGTTTCGGGCATCGCATCACTGCTGGGCTGGCTGGCGCTCTGGCTCCTGACGCAGCGTCGACTGATGGCCACCGGAATGCCCCAGGGGTTCCGGCCCTCGCCGCTGCAGCCGTACCGGCTGGTCGGCGGAGTCATCATGCGGCTGGCCCTCGGGGTGCTGGTGCTGCCGATCGGGCTGGTCGTCGCCGCGCTGCTGTTCCAGGTCGTCGCGGTCGTCACCGCCGGGCGGCCGCGCACCGCGCTCACGCCCCCGCCGGTACCGCCGCAGCCGCACGCACCGCCGATCGGGCAGCCCTGGCCGTACGCCGCCCAGGCCCCGCACGCGCAGCCCGCTCCTTCGCCGCAGCCCCACCCCGCGCCCCAGGGTGCGCC
>NZ_JBSGXP010000216.1:0-9923 GCF_053610105.1 Kitasatospora sp. NPDC054939
CATCCGTACGGACGGATGCCCGGCAGCTGTGTGTCCGGGAGGCCGGAGGCAGCACCCGGGGACGGGACCGGGGCCCGGCCTGTGGGAGGGCCGGGCCCCGGGGTGGGAGCGTTCGTCGTGCGGGCGGGGCCTCAGGAGGCCGGGGCGACCCGGACGGTGGTGAGGCGGCCGTCGCGGGACTCGCGGACCACCTCGATCTTCGTGTTGGTGTCCGGCACCTTCACGCCCAGCTGCGGGGTGGCCGGGTCGCTGTAGACGCCGGTGCGGTCGTTGAAGACCGGGACGGCCGGCCGGGAGGCGATCCGCACCGGGACGCCCGCCTTGTGCAGGGTGAACGCGGTGGTGGGCTTCAGCGAGAAGGTCGCGTCGTAGGTCTGGGCGCGGCCGTTGACCAGGGTGCCGTCGGCGAACCGGATCGGCGTCGGGCGGGCGTCGATCGGCAGGATCATGCCGCCGCCGGGGTGGTCCTTGGTGTTGTTGTCGGTGTACCCGGTGTCCCAGAGCCAGATGAGCACGCCCTCCTGGTACGGGTAGAAGTCGACGGTGTCCTTCTTCTTCTCGATGCCGGTGTAGCCGAAGTTGTACGGGCCGGTCTTCAGGAAGGCGCCGTAACCGGCGTAGCGGCGGTTCTCGACCAGGTAGGCGCGCGGGTGCTGCTTGACCGCGTCGCGGCCGGTGACGACCGAGAAGCCGGTCGCGGTCCAGCCGTTGGGGCCGTTCTCGGCGCCGTCGGAGGCCAGGACGGTGTCGCCGGCGGTGATCCGCACGGAGTCCACGAGCACGCCGCGGCCGTGGGTGTTGCTGTCCGAGGTGACGTGGAAGCGCAGCCGGACCTGCCGGCCCGCGTAGCCGTCCAGCGGGATGTGCAGCTGCCGGTACGCGCCCGAAGTGCCGCTGAGCCCGGGGGTGTTGGCGGTGGTGTTGCCGATCGGGGCGCCGTCGACGGTGCCGCCGAGGGCGGTCCAGGTCTTGCCGCCGTCGGTGGAGGCCTCGACCGCGAGGAAGTCGTAGTCCTGCTCGATGTCGTACCAGACGGCGGCGTCGAGGGCGGCCGGGCCGCCGGCCGTGCGCAGGTCGACGTCCCGGGCGAGGGAGTTGTCGAGGTTGTCGCCCTTGTCGCTCCACCAGTGCTTGGCGCCCTCGCGCGGCTCGGTGAGCTGCGTGGTGGTGGTGCCGTCCGGCAGGTGGACCAGGACGGCCTGGGCCTGGTCGGTGTTGTAGCTGCTGACCCCGAGCGCGTGGCTGGAGCGGGTGGCGGCCTGCGCCTCGTCGTAGTTCAGCCAGCCGAACTGCAGCTTGCTCCAGGCGTCGAGGTCGCCGGGGTAGCCGCCGGTGGTGTTCCGGCCCTTGCCCAGGTACGAGCCGGAGGACATCAGCGACCAGAAGTTGACGCTGTTGTCGCCGCCGCTGGTGCTGTAGAGGTCGGGCAGGCCCAGGTTGTGGGCGAACTCGTGGGCGAACAGGCCGACTCCGCTGTTCTCGCCGGCCTGGACGTAGTCGTAGACGTACAGGCCGGTGTCGCCGACCGGGGCGCCGCCGATCCGGTTGCCCTCGGGGCCGGTCTGGCCGGCCGGGTCCGGGAAGGCCCAACTGCGGTGCGCCCACAGCGCGTCGGCGCCCTGGGCGCCGCCGCCCCAGGTCTCGTCGACGCCCGCGTGCACCACGATCACGTTGTCCAGGTAGCCGTCGGCCTCGCCGAACTCGCCGTTCTTGTCGTGGTCGTAGCGGTCGTGGACGTCGTACTGGGCCAGTTCGGCCTTCACGTCGGCGGCGCTGCGGCCCTTGGCGACCTCGCCGTCGTACCAGGCCTTCACCGCGTCGCGGATGAACTCCTGCCCCTGCGTCCAGGCGCCGGAGCCCTGCGGGCCCTTGTTGCTGCCGTAGCGGGCCTCGTTCCAGGGCAGGGTGACCCAGTCGCTGACGGTGCCCTCGATGTCGTAGCGGCCGGAGGACTGGGTGCGGAAGTAGTTGCGCATCGACACCGAGCCGGGCCGGTCGTCGAAGAACATCTGCTGGTAGTGGGCGCGGTCGAAGTCGCCGCTCCAGAGCGTGTGGTTGTCGCCCTTGCCGGGCTCGGGGATCTGGTTGTGCCGCGGGCCGGGGGTGCCGCCGTAGCGGGGCTGGCCGTTGTGCTGGGTGGTGCTGTCGACCTGGTCGCCGAACTGGGCGAGGATGACGAAGACCTTGTCCTTGCGCTCCTGCGCGAGCTGGACGTAGTCGTTGCCGATCCGGACCTTTGCGGGCGCCCGCTTGTCCGAAGTCTTCGCCACGGCGCCCTTGTTGAGCTTCTCCAGGGCCTTGGTGCGCAGCGACTGGCGCTCGCGCTCCTGCGGGGCGAGCGGGCCGGGCGGGGCCTCGGCGCCCTCGGCGCCGGCGTGTGCGGCGGCCAGGGCCGGGGTGGGGGCGGGGGGCAGGGGTGCGGCCTGGGCGGGGGAGCCGAGGAGGGTGGCCGCTATCGCGCTCGTGGTGAGCGTCGCCGCGAGTACCGCGGACAGTCTGCGCAACTGACCGGTCCTTTCCGGACGGTGGTGGTCGAGGGGCGCAGGTAATATTTCACATGTGATGGGTCACATGGAAGATGTCGGGAGGTCCGGCCCGGTCCGGACCTCCCGACCGCTTCTAACGGGCCAGGGCGTCGCGCAGGAAGGCGAGTTCGGCGGCGGCGAGCTGCTCCGCCACCCCGCCCGGCGTCATGTGGGTGATGCCCGGCAGCGGCAGCACGCTGTGCGGCCGGCCCGCCCGGGTGAGTGCCGCGGAGAGCCGCAGGGTGTGCGAGGGGTGCACGTTGTCGTCGTCCAGGCCGTGGACGAGCAGCAGCGGCCGGGTCAGTGACGGCGCGTCGGGGATCAGGCAGTCCGCCTCGTACCCGGCCGGGTTGTCCTGCGGCAGGGCGAGGTAGCGCTCGGTGTACGCGGTGTCGTACAGCCGGAAGTCGGTCGGCGGGGCGCCCGCGCAGGCCGCGTGGAAGACGTCCGGGCGGCGCAGCACCGCGAGCGCGGCGAAGTACCCGCCGTACGACCAGCCGCGCACGCCGACCCGGCCGAGGTCGAGGTCGGGGTGGCGCTCGGCGAGCGCGTGCAGGGCGGCCACCTGGTCGTCCAGGGCGACCTGGGAGAACCGGCGGAAGATCGCCCGGGCGAAGTCGGGGGAGACGAACGGGGTGCCGCGGTTGTCGGTGGTGACCACGGCGAAGCCCTGGTCGGCCCACCACTGGCGCAGCTGCCAGCGGCGCGGCTCGGTGGCGATCGCCTGGGCGCCGGGGCCGCCGTAGACGTCCAGCAGGACCGGCAGCCGGCGTCCGGGGGTGTGGTCGCGCGGGTACACCACGCTGGTGGGCAGGCCGAGTTCGGTGACTCGGGCGAGCTGCGGGTCGACCCGGTACGGCAGTTCGGCGGAGAGGTCGGTGAGCTCCGATTCGGCGCCGGCGTGCAGCACCCGGCGGGTGAAGCCGTCCGGGCGGGCCGAGGTGAGCAGCAGGGTGTCGGCGGCGGCGAGCGCGCTGTGCACGCCGGGGCCCTCGCTGAGCCGTTCGGGGGCGCCGCCGTCCGGGTCGATCAGGTGGACGTGCTGGTCGGCCGGGTCGCCGTCGGTGGTCTCGGTGAGCAGCCGGCCGTTCAGCCGGCCGACCACCCGGCGGATCTGCAGGCCGGCGGTGTCGAGCGGCTTGCCGTCCACCGCCAGGCCGCGGGCCCCGGGGGTGTCGTGGACGGTGAGCAGCCGGCCGTCGTCCAGCCGGTCGGGGGTGCCGGGCAGGTCGTCGACCCAGAACGCGTCGGTGGTGCGGGAGAGTTCGGCGGTCGTCCCGGTGGCGGGGTCGGCGGTGAGCAGCAGCACGTTCTGCTGCAGCCGGTCGGCGACGGTCAGCAGGATCTCGCCGTCGTCGGCCCAGCGGGCGTTGCACAGGTACGGGAGTGCGGCGGAGTCCCAGCGCAGGCGCACCCGGCTGCCGTCCAGGCCGAGGACCCAGAGCTGGACGTCGGCGTTGGGCCCGCCGGCCTGCGGGTAGGCGAAGTCCTCGGGGGCCCGGTCGGGGTGTGCCGGGTCGGCGAAGTGGCGGCGGGGCAGGGCGGATTCGTCGACCCGGGTGGCGAGCAGGGCGCCGCCGTCGGGCCGCCACCAGTGGCCGCGGCTGCGGCCGAGCTCCTCGGCGGCGGCGAACTCGGCGACGCCCCAGCGGGCGCCGTCGGCGGGGCTGAGCGGGTCGGGGCCGGGGGTGACGTGCAGGGCGTCCTCGGCGACGTAGGCGATCCGGTGGCCGGTGGCGTCCGGGCGGGGGTCGTGGGCGGGCCCGGCGGTGGGGAGTTCGGTGGTGGTGCCGGTGGCGGTGTCGACCCGGAACAGCCGTCCGTCGAGGGTGAACGCGGCGACCGAGCAGTCCGCGGTGGCCGCGTACGCGCCGATGCCGGCGGCGGTGAGGCGGATCCGTTCGCGCAGGTGGCGTTCGACGGGGGGCAGGTCGAAGCGGTCGCCGGTGCGGCCGGGCACGAGCTCGGCGGGGTCGGCGGCGAGCCGCTCGGTGCCGGTGGCGAGGTCGAGCAGCCAGAGGCGGTCGACCGGGTCCTCCGGGCCGGTGGAGCGCAGCAGCAGGAGCCGGGTGCCGTCGGCGGCCGGGGTGACGGCCCGGGGGGAGCCGTGGGTGAAGCGCCCGGTGCGGGTGCTGAGGGCGAGGAAGGGGTCGGAGATGGTCACCGCCCGATGGTGGCGGCGGGGCGGGCCGGGCCACCAGTAGGATGACATGTGAAATGTCACACATCATTTTCGGGTCCGGGTCGGACCCCGGACGGGAGGACGCGATGGACGAGAACGGGGCGCCGCAACCGCTCCCCGGCGCCGGGGAGCTCTTCACCCTGGACCGCGGCACGGCCCACCTCAACCACGGCTCGTACGGCGCGGTGCCCGTCCCCGTGCAGGAGCTCCAGCAGCGGCTGCGGGCCGAGCAGGAACGGGACCCGGACGGCTTCTTCGCCGGACTGCTCGACCGGGTGGCCGCCGCCCGCACGGCCGTCGCCGCCGAACTGGGTGCCGATCCGGCGCGCACGGCTCTGCTGACCAACGTCACCGAGGGCGTCGCGGTCGCGCTGGACAGCATCCCGCTGGCGCCCGGCGACCGGATCCTGGTCACCGACCACGGCTACGGCGCCGTCACCCGGGCCGTCCTGCGGCGTGCCGGGGAGACCGGCGCCGTCGTGGACACCGTCCGCCTGCCGCCGGACCTCCCGGACGAGGCGGCCGTGCGGGAGGCCGTGCTCGGCGCCGTCACCGGGCGGACCGCGGTGGCCGTGCTCGACCTGGTCACCTCGCCCACCGCCCGGCTGGTCGCCGGACCCGCGCTGCTCGCCGCCCTGCGCGTGCGCGGCGTGACCACCGTGGTGGACGCCGCGCACGCGCCCGGCATGCTGCCCGCCCCGGTGGACGCCGCCGCGGACTTCTGGGTCGGCAACCTGCACAAGTGGGCCTTCGCCCCGCGGGCCGCCGCCGTGCTCGCCGTCGGCCCGCGGTGGCCCGAGCGGATCCGCCCGCTGATGCTCTCCTGGGAGCACGACCGGGGCTTCCCGGCCCGGGTCGAGTGGCGCGGCACCTGCGACTACACGCCGTGGCTGGCCGCCCCGGCCGGCTTCGGGGTGCTGCACTCGCTCGGCGCCGACCGGGTCCGCCGCCACAACGAGCGGCTGGCGGCGTACGGGCAGCGGCTGCTCGCCGAGCGCACGGGGCTGCACCCGCTGCCGGCCGCCCCCGGCGTCGCCATGCGCGCCCTGCGGCTGCCGCCCGGCTGCGGCGAGGACGACCGGGGGGCCCGGGCGCTGATGGCCGCGGTGTGGCGGCGGCTGGCCACCCGGATCGTGGTGCGCCCCTGGCCGGGCGGCGGGGTGCTGCGGGTCAGCGCGCAGCTGTACAACCGGCCCGGGGAGTACGAGCGGCTGGCGGCCGGACTGGGCGAGCTGCTCTGACCCCGGCCCGGTACCCCGCCTGCCCGCGGTACGCGCCCGCCCGGTACCCCGCCGCCCCGCTGCGGGCCGCCGCCCGCTACTCGGCGGCGGCCCGCAGTTCGGCCAGCAGCTGGCCCTGGTCGGCCAGCAGTACGGTGAGGATCCGCCGGGCGGCCCGCAGCAGGTCGGCGACGTCGCCGCCGGCCAGCGCGTACACCACGGTGGAGCCCTCCCGGGTGGCGGTGACGATGCCGGACCGGCGCAGTACCGCGAGCTGCTGGGAGAGGCTGGACGGCTCCACGTCCAGCTCGGCGAGCAGGTCGCGGACCGGGGTGGGCCCGGCCTGCAGCAGCTCCAGCACCCGGATCCGGACGGGGTGGCCGAGCATCCGGAAGAACTCGGCCTTGGCCTGGTACAGCGGGACCGGCACGGCGCTCCCTTTCGTGGTCGCCGGTGCGGTCAGATCTCCAGTCCGACTTCGATCCGCTTGAGCTGGTGGCGGGCCATCGCGAGGTTGGAGCGGGTGCGGTTGAGCGCGAGGAAGAGGAACAGGCCGCGGCCCCCCTTGGTGGTGAGTGGGCGGACCAGGTGGTACTGGCTGGTCAGGCTGACCAGGATGTCCTCGATCTCGTTGTCGTGGAGGTTGAGCATCTCCATCGTCCGCATCTTGGCGCGGACCAGGTCGGTGTTGCCGGCGGCGGCGACGTTGAGGTCGAGCTCCCCGCCGTCGCCCAGGCTGCCGAGGGCCATGCCGCTGCCGTAGTCGACCAGGGCGACGCCGATGGCGCCGTCGATGGACATGGCTTCCTTGAGGGACGTCTCCAGATTCGCCATCGCTCCGCTCCTCCTGTGAGTGACTGACTGCTGTCCGTGGTGGCTGTGTTCCGAATGTAGGGAGAACGGACGAGGATTCACCGCGAATGACCACAGCTGGTCGAATTTGATCGGGTCGCGCCAAGTTGAAGACATTTGCAACTATGGATCTGAGAGAGATTTGATCCAGTGGACCGGAAAAACGGTGCTATCGATGTCGGTCCTCCCGGGTAACCTCTCGCTGAGATGCGAGATCACACCAATCACACCCGGACGGCGATGAACCCCGTGCCCGAGCACCAGGAGGAGCGGGAGCTCAGCCCCGCCGAGGCGTACGCGGCCTTCCGCCGCCGGGCCAAGGAGCAGGCGACCGCCCTGTACGGCTTCCAGCAGCTCTACGACTTCCCGCTGGACGACTTCCAGCTCCGCGCCTGCGAGGCCCTGGAGGCCGGCGAAGGGGTCCTGGTGGCCGCGCCCACCGGCTCCGGCAAGACCATCGTGGGCGAGTTCGCCGTGCACCTCGCCCTGCAGAGCGGGCGCAAGTGCTTCTACACCACGCCCATCAAGGCGCTCTCGAACCAGAAGTACGGCGACCTGGTCAAGCGCTACGGCGCCGCCAAGGTCGGCCTGCTCACCGGTGACAACAGCGTCAACGGCGACGCACCCGTGGTGGTCATGACCACCGAGGTGCTGCGCAACATGCTCTACGCCGGCTCGTCCGCGCTCGACGGCCTCGGCTACGTGGTCATGGACGAGGTCCACTACCTCGCCGACCGCTTCCGCGGCGCCGTCTGGGAGGAGGTCATCATCCACCTCCCCGAGTCGGTGGTGCTGGCCTCGCTCTCCGCGACCGTCTCCAACGCCGAGGAGTTCGGCGACTGGCTGGACACCGTGCGCGGCGGCACCAGGGTCATCGTCTCCGAGCACCGCCCCGTGCCGCTCTGGCAGCACGTGATGGCCGGCAACCGGATGTACGACCTGTTCGCCAACCCGGACCGCGACGGGCGCCCCAAGGACGCCCCGCGCAACCCCGGCAAGGCGGTCAACCCCGAGCTGGTCCGGCTCGCCCGCTCCGAGCTCGACCGCAACCCGCGCGACCGGTTCGGCCGCGGCCGCGGGCGGAGCATGCCCAACGGACGGCCCGGCAAGGTCTGGACGCCGGGCCGGGTCGACGTCATCGACCGGCTCGACGCCGAGGGCCTGCTGCCCGCGATCACGTTCATCTTCAGCCGGGCCGGCTGCGAGGCCGCCGTGCAGCAGTGCCTCTCCTCCGGGCTGCGGCTCAACAAGGACGCCGAGCGCGCCCAGGTCCGCGCGATCGTCGAGGAGCGCTGCGCCGACATCCCCGACGAGGACCTGCACGTCCTCGGCTACTTCGAGTGGCTGGACGGGCTGGAGCGCGGCATCGCCGCCCACCACGCCGGGATGCTGCCGCGCTTCAAGGAGGTCGTCGAGGAGCTGTTCGTGAAGGGCCTGGTCAAGGCCGTCTTCGCGACCGAGACCCTCGCCCTCGGCATCAACATGCCCGCCCGCTCGGTGGTCATGGAGAAGCTGGTCAAATGGAACGGCGAGACCCACGCCGACATCACCCCCGGCGAGTACACCCAGCTCACCGGACGGGCCGGGCGGCGCGGCATCGACGTCGAGGGCCACGCCGTCGTCCTGTGGCAGCGCGGCCTCGACCCGGAGGCCCTGGCCGGCCTCGCGGGCACCCGCACCTACCCGCTGCGCTCCTCCTTCAAGCCGTCCTACAACATGGCGGTCAACCTGGTCTCCCAGTTCGGCCGGCACCGCTCGCGCGAGCTGCTGGAGACCTCCTTCGCGCAGTTCCAGGCCGACCGCTCGGTGGTCGGCATCGCCAAGCAGGTCCAGCGCAACGAGGAGGGCCTGGAGGGCTACCGCGAGTCCATGACCTGCCACCTGGGCGACTTCCAGGAGTACATGGCGCTGCGCCGGCAGCTCAAGGACCGCGAGAACGACCTCGCGCGCGAGGGCACCAGCCAGCGCCGGGCCGCCGCGATCGAGGCCATCGAGCAGCTCAAGCCGGGCGACGTCATCCACGTCCCCACCGGCAAGTTCGCCGGCCTCGCGCTCGTCCTCGACCCCGGCCTGCCGCCGGTCAGCCGCAGCGGCCGGGGCGGCCCGCGCCACCCCGACTACCAGGACGGCCCCCGCCCGGTGGTGCTCACCGCCGAGCGGCAGGTCAAGCGGCTCGCCATGATCGACTTCCCGTACCCGGTCGCCCCGGTCGAGCGGCTGCGCATCCCCAAGTCCTTCAACCCGCGCAGCCCGCAGTCCCGCCGCGACCTCGCCTCCGCGCTGCGCACCAAGGCCGGCCACCTGGAGGCCGAGCGCTTCCGCCGGGGCCGCGCCGCCGCCGCGGACGACCCCGAGATCACCCGGCTGCGCGCCACCCTGCGCCAGCACCCGTGCCACGGCTGCGACGAGCGCGAGGACCACGCCCGCTGGGCCGAGCGCTTCCACCGGCTGCACCGCGACACCGACCTGCTGGAGCGCAAGATGCGCTCCCGGACGCACACCATCGCCCGCACCTTCGACCGGGTCTGCGCCCTGCTCACCGACCTCGGCTACCTCAGCGGGGACACCGTCACCGACGACGGCAAGCGCCTCGGCCGGCTCTACGGCGAGCTGGACCTGCTCGCCTCCGAGTGCATCCGCGAGGGCGTCTGGGACGGCCTGGCGGCGGCCGAGCTGGCGGCCTGCGCCTCGGCGCTGGTCTACGAGTCCCGGCAGTCCGACGACGCCGCCGCCCCCCGGGTGCCCGAGGGCGGCGCCAAGGAGGCGCTCGGCAAGATGATCCGGATCTGGGGCCACCTGGACGCCCTGGAGGAGCAGCACCGGATCAACACCGCCGAGGGCGTCGGCCAGCGCGAGCCGGACCTCGGCTTCGCCTGGGCCGCGTACCGCTGGGCGCTCGGCCACGGCCTGGACGCGGTGCTGCGCGACGCCGACATGCCGGCCGGCGACTTCGTCCGCTGGACCAAGCAGCTGATCGACGTGCTCGGCCAGATCCAGGACGCCGCCGGCGAGAACGCCGAACTGCGCCGCACCGCCCGCAAGGCGGTCGAGGGGCTGCGGCGCGGCATCATCGCGTACTCCTCGGTGGGCTGACGCCCGCCGCGACGGCGGAAGGGCCCGGACACCCGCGGAGGTGTCCGGGCC
>NZ_JBSGXP010000217.1:0-9819 GCF_053610105.1 Kitasatospora sp. NPDC054939
CCCGCTCAGGGGGTGCCGGGCCGTCGCCGTGCCGCGTTCCGGGACGGCGCGGCGCGCCGGGAGCGCCGACGGTTCGGCACCGGACGACCGGCGGCTCGGGCACCGGACGATCGGCGGTTCGGCCCCCGACGACCGGCGGCTCAGCCCTGGATGAAGAAGAACACCGTGTCCATCGTGTAGCCGTACTTCAGCGAGACCTGCCACTCCCGGTGCTCGAAGCGCAGCTTGTCGGCGAGCAGCTTCGCGTCGTACGCGAAGTCGGCGCCGAGCCGGTCGAGGACGGCGGTGTAGGCGTCCGCGACCGCCTCGGCCTTCGCCAGCGGGAGCAGGCCGAGCGCCGGGTAGCCGTCCATCGGGTACGGGATCGGGAACGGCACCTCGTCCGGCGGGCCGGCGTACAGGAAGTCGTGCGGCAGCAGGTCGGCGGGCACGCCGAGGCCGCGCAGCTCGTCCTGCAGCAGGCCGAAGAAGGTCGACGGCTTGGAGTAGACGCCCAGGTCGTCGGTGTCGGAGCCGAGCGAGGAGATCACCTGCCACAGCGCGGTCCAGTACGCGTTGCCCGCGCAGCCGCCGCGTTCGTCGGCCCGCCCGGCGAACAGGTGCTCCAGCGCGTCCGGGACGCTCAGGCCCCAGTCGACGCCGTGTCGGTCGAGGGAGTCCTGGTAGGCGCGCGCCCGCTCGCGCATCCGGTCGGCGATGCGCTTGCGGTCGCCGGTCTGCTCGGCGCCCCCGAGGTAGGAGAGGATTTCGTTCCGGTCGGCGGTCAGCAGGGTGATGACGTGGCTCATGCGGATCATGGTGGCAAACGCCACCGACAGCCGTCGAACCGGGTGGTGGGGGCCCGTCGGGCCCGCACGGCCCGGCTGTCGGGGCGGTGTGCGAGGCTTCCTGTCACATCGAACGAAACGGGGGACTTCATGATCCACACGCCGAGCCTGCCCGAGGACCTCCAGACGCCCGAGCGGCTCTGGGCCCGCGCCGTCACCATGGCGGTCGTCGAGCTGGCAGCCACCGGCAGGACCGAGTACGCGCTGGACGAGGACGGCTTCTGGTGCCACAGCACCGGGGCCGACGGCTGGTGGCGGCTGAGCCGGTTCGACGGCGGCCGCGCCGTCTTCTGCGGGCAGGACCCGGACTTCAGCCACACCCACCTGCTCGACGAGCCGCTCGACTTCCTGGCCGGCGGGCCGGAGTGGCTGCCGTGGGAGCTGCTGAAGGACGACGCGGACGGGAACCTCTTCGGCTTCCTCTACTGGTGGCAGGACGGCGCCTGGCAGCGCGTCGACTACCCGGCCGACGTCGAGAACGACGGGCTCGACGGCGCCGCCCCGTGGGCCGGCTCCGACGAGACCGAGTACACCGGGCTGGCGCTGTCCGCGTGCGACTACTACGCGGCCGGCGAACCGGGCCTGCTGGACGCCATCCGGGCGTTCGCCGCGCGGGTCGAGGCCGGTGACGCCGACGGGGCGGCCGTCGCCGAGCTGGTCGCCGGCCTGGCGGCCCACGGGGTGCCCGCCCCGCACGCCGACGCCGCCCTCGCCTTCGCCGCCCGCGCCGGGGTCACGCCGTAGTCCCGGTACGGGCCCTCCCGTCGACGGCCGACGGGAGGGCCCGTACACGCGCGGCCGGAGGCCGGGGTCAGGCGATCTCCCAGACCGTCAGCTGCCCGGCGACCTCGACGAAGCCGTTGCGGGTCGCGGTGCCGGTGACCTTCAGCATGGCCAGGTTGCCCTTGGTGGTGACGGTGCACAGCAGGGTGCCCGCGGTGAACTTCGCGGACACCTCCTTCATGCTGAGCTGGGACGGCAGCGGATCGGTCTGGGCCGCGGCGAAGCACCGGTCGGGCTCGGGGCCGGTGCTGACCGCCGTCCCGGTGAGGAGCTCGAACACCGTGTCGTCCCGGCTCTCCAGCACCCGCCACTCGGATTCGAGGTGGTTGTAGTCGGCCAGCCGCACCTTGGGCTCGTCGAAGTCGACCTGGGTGTAGTTGGTCAGCCCCGATCCCCGGACGGTGAGCGCCACGCCGTCCACCGTCCTGGTGAACCGGCCGCCGGGCGCCCCGGTGGCCGTGCCCCCGCCGCCCGTCCCGCCCGCGGGTGCCGTGGTACCGGGCGCCCGGGTCGGCGCCGGCGCGGGGGCGGCGGGAGCCCCGGAACCGGACGTGCCGGACGTGCCGGACGTCCCGGAGGTGGCGGGGGCGGTGGCCGCGGTCTCCCTCCCGCCCTTCGAACCGCCGCGCTCCTGGGTCACCACCCAGATCCCGCCGGCCAGGACCACCACGGCCCCCGCGGCGGCGAGCACCCGCCCGGACCGGCTCAGCCCGCCGGTGCGCCCCGCGGGCGCGGGCTCCGGACCCGGGAGCGGGGGCACCGCCCCGGCCGGAGGAGCGGGCGGAACGGGCGGCTGCGCGGGCTGCCCGGCGGCGTGGGCGTGCTGCCCGGGAGCCCGGGTGGGCGGCGCCGGGTACCCGGTCGACGGCGCCGCGGTCCGGGCGGCGCCGGTCGCACCGGTGGGCGCGGAGCCACCCGTCGGCACGCCGCCACCCGTCGGCACGGAGCCGGTCGGCGCGATGCCCCCGGCCGCCGCCGCGGGCCCGCCGGCCGCCGCGCCGTCGAGCGGTTCGCGCAGGTCCGTCACGAACCGCCGCCGCTCCGCGATCGCGTCCGCCAGCGACTCGGGGAGCCAGTCGGTGAACTCCCGCAGCGGGCGCCCCAGGGCCTGCGCGCACAGCTCCACCAGCTCGGCCGCGCTCGGCCGGGCCTCCGGGTCGGCGGTCAGGCAGCGGATCAGCAGCCCGCGCAGCGGCTCGGGGTAGCCGCTGAGGTCCGGCGGCCGGAACTCGGTGTTGGCGATCTTGGTGGCCAGGGTGATCGCCCCGCCGTCCCCGTACGGATGACGGCCCGTCGCGGCGACCGCCGCCACCAGCGCGAGCGAGAACACGTCCGTCGCCGCGGTCAGCACCCGCCCGTCCGCGTGCTCCGGGGACATGTACTGCGGGGTGCCGATCAGCCCGCCGCTGCGGGTCAGCTGGGTGGCGTCGGCGGCCCGCGAGATGCCGAAGTCGATCACCCAGGGGCCGTCCGCGCCGAGCAGCACGTTGCTCGGCTTCACGTCCCGGTGGATCACCCCCTCGGCGTGGATCGCCTGCAACCCCTCCGCGACGCAGCCGGTCATCCGCAGGACGGCCGCCATCGGCAGCGGGCCCGCCGTCGCCAGCGCCTCGTCGAGCGGCACCCCCGGCACGTACGCGCCGGCCAGCCACGGGCGCTCGGCCTCGGTGTCGTAGTCCAGCACCGGCACCAGGTGGTAGCCCCGCACCCGGCTCGCCGCCCGGACCTCCTGCAGGAAGCGGCTGCGGAACTCCTCGTCGTGCGCGTACTCGTGGCGCACCACCTTCAGCGCCACCGGCTGCTCGCCCCGGCTGCGCGAGAGGAACACGGCGCCCATGCCGCCCTCGCCGATCCGTGCGAGCAGCCGGTAGCCCGCGATCTCGCGCGGGTCCTCCGCGCGCAGCGGGGCCGGTCGGCCCGCGCCCTCCGTACGGCTCATGCGATCCCCTCCCGGTTCGGGCGCCGGCGGTGACGCGGGCGCCCGGGTGCACCGTACTGTGCCGGGCGGCCGGTGATCCATACAATCCTGACGTCACGTCATCTCACCGGGGGGTTCGATGGAACAGAACCTGGCGAGCGCGGCCGACCGCGCCGACTACGTCGTCGACCTGTCGAACATCGTCCGCAACACCGCACTCGGCGCCCCCGGCGCCCGCTCGCTGCGCCGGCTGGAGCGGGTGGTCCGGGCGCTGGTCGCCGAGACGGGGGACCGCGCCGTGACCGCCTACCTGGTCGCCGACCGCAGCCTGCTCGGCGGGGCCCGCGAGTTCCCCGACCCGCAGGACGTCCGCCGCCTGCGCCGCTGGGCCGCCGACGGCCTGCTGGAGGAGGTCGACGACGCCGACGAACGGGTCCTGGAGATCGCCGGCATGACCGGCACCAGGGTCATCAGCTCCGACCGCTTCGACGCCCACCGCGGCGAGCACCCCTGGGTACAGGGCAACACCTGGCAGTTCCTGCGCCCCGAACGCAGCTCCGACGGCCGGATCCGGCTCGTCCCCGTCGACATGGGCCACCGCACCGACGCCGAGATCTCCCGCAAGGTCGAGCTGTCCGTCCTCAAGAAGCAGGGCCTGCTCGGCCCCGGCCGTACGCCGATCACCGACGTCCTGCGCCGCTCCTGGGCCTGCCCCGAGCGCCGCTGCTCGCTCTACGACGGCCGCGGCGGACGCGTCCTGCTGCCCCGGATGCGCAGCGGCGTCCCCACCTGCGAACTCCACGGCCGCCCGCTGGAGGAGGCCGGCCGGCGCAGCGGCACCGCCCAGCTCAAACTGGTCGTCGACGGCGTCTGCGCGGCCCGCTACACCCTCGACGAGGGCACCGAGACCTGCCTCGGCCGCGCCCCCGGCGCCGGCGGCATCGCCCTGCCCGCCGCCCTCGCCGCCGAGCGGACCGCCCGGATCAGCCGACGCCACCTGCTGATCGGCGTCCGGGACGGCGTGGTGACGGTCCGGGACACCAGCAGCTACGGCAGCCGGGTGCGCCGCGGCGGCGGCCGACCCGGCGCCGACGGCCCCTGGCAGCGCCTCGGCCCGGACCACGGCAGCGGCTTCCGGCCGGGCGACGAGGTCGAGCTCGCCCCCGGCATCGTGGTCACCCGCAGCGGACGGCTCTTCCCGGCCGAGCTGTCCCGCGCCTGGCGCAGCGGCGCGGGCCGCACCCCGCCCGCCGGCCAGGCCACCGTGCTCACCGTCCTGCCGTCCGACCTGCCGTAGCCGCGGTAAGCGCCCGCCTGTCGTATCCGCCGACCCGCCGTGGCCGAGGACCCGTCGCGGGCCCGCGGACCCGTCATGGGCCGGGCCGCCGGGCCGACGATTGCGCTGCTGTCGGCGCGACCTGATGGAATGCTCCCGAACGACCTATCGGGGGAGCGACCAGATGAGCGAGCGCACGCACGGGGACCACCGGTCCGACCACGCCGGCGGCACCGGACCGCAGCCGTACGAGCCGCCGCAGCACCCCGAGGGGCCGGACCGGCGGGCGGCGCTGGGCGCCGTCGACCTGCTGCTCACCCTGGACGCCGAGATACCGATGGACGCGGCGGCCGTGCCGCCGGTCCCCGAGGACCCGGCGCTGCTGCGCTTCCTGGCCCGGACCGCCCACGAGGACCGCCCGGGCGGGCTGCCGCCGTGGCTGCTGGACGCCTGCCCCGAGGCGGTCGACGACGACCCCGAGGGCCGGAGCGGAGGCTGGGCTGACTCCTGGTACCTGGCCGGCGGCGCCGACGAGGACGAAGTGCTGGAGGTCGCGCCCGCGCTCGTGCTCGCCGTACCCCCGCCGGACTGGCAGCAGACCGCCCTGCTGGTCGCCGCCGAACGGGCCCTGACCCGCCTGCTGCGCCAGGAGTGCGGCACCGACCCGGACGCCTGGCTGCGCCTGCTCGCCGCGCTGCACGAGCAGCCGGTGACCACCCGCCTCACCTGGCCCGCCCTGATCGCCGAGGCCCGCGACACGGCCGAGGCCAGGGACGCGGCGGAGGACCGGGACGCGGCGGAGGCCAGGGCGGGTGCCGGCGACCGGGAGGACGCCGGGCGTGCCGACGGTTCGCGGCCCGCCGACGACCCCGCCGCCCTGCTGGCCGCGGCGGCCGCCGAGCAGGTGGACAGCTACGCCGTCGGGCACCCGTTCGTCCCGTGGCTGCCCGCCGAGGCGCTGCTGTACGCGGACGAGGCCGCCGTCGCCCGGCTGCTGCCGCTGCTCGGACCCGTCCTGCCGCTGCTGCTCGCCCGCCGGCTGGCCCGGCGCAGCCGCCGCCCGCAGGCCCTGCTCGCCCGGCTGGCGGTGCACGGCGACCCGGCGGTGACGGCCGAACTGGCCCGGCTGCGCGGCCCGGAACTGCCCGAGCCGCTGGTCCGCCGGATGCTGGCGAGGTCGGAGCTGCCGGTCGTCCACGCGCTGCTGGTCCACCACCCGGACCCGGCCGTCCGGGCCCGGGCCGCCGCGCACCCCGCCCCCGGGCTCGACGGGCTGGCGGCCGGTCTGCCGGACCGGTACCTGGTCGGGGCGATCCGTTCGACCTGCCCGCGGATGGTCGAGCTCGGCCTGGTCCGGGCCGGTCACCGGCTCCGGGTGCCGGAGCAGCTGCTCGGCGCGCTCAACCTGCTGCGGTACGGCGGCCCGCAGCGCCTGGCGGCACTCGCCGACGACGACCGGTTCGGCAGGGCGGTGACCTCCTCGGTCCGCCGGGCGCTGGCCTCGGCCGATCCGCTGCGGACCCTGGAGGCCCGCACCGCGAAGGAGTTCACGGCCGCCCGGCTGGTCACCCGGCTGCACCGGCTGGCCTCCCGGGGGCGGCACGGTGCGGCGCACTGCCGCTTCCTGCCGTACGACTTCGACTGGGCGCTGCTGGAGGCCGAGCACGCCCGCCGGCCCTTCGCGCTCTGGCCGCACCTGGTGGACCACCCCGACACCCCGGTGGAGGTCGCCCTGCGGCACCGGGCGGCGCTGTCCGACGCCGCCGAGATCCGCTGGTGGGACACCCCCGAGCTGTACACGGCCCGCACCGCGCACGGCTTCGGACGCCTGGCGGACGGCCGGCTCGCGGTGGTGCTCGACGAGGCGCTCGGCCGGGGCCTGCTGAGCGGGCGCGACCTGGTGCGGACGGCGGCGCCGGCGGCCCGGATCCTGCGCTACCTCTCCGGCGCGCTCGCCCGGACCGACAGCCCGGGCGAGCCGATCGCCGAGGCCGCCGCCGAGCTGGCCGGACTGATGGGCCTGGTCGGGGGAGCGCCCGCCTGGCAGCGGGTGTTCGACGGGCTGACCGGCCGGCTGCCGGACTGGGACGACCACCTGACCGTCGCCGAGCTGCTCACCGGCCCGACCCGCTGACGGCCCGCCCCGCTGACGGCCCGCCCCGCTGACGGCGCCGGGCCCGGCCCCGGCCGCGCCCTCGCGCCGGCCGCCGCCCCGCCGTCAGCCCAGCCCGGCCGTCAGCCCAGCCCGGCCGTCAGGTCAGCCCCGGCCGCGGCGGGCGCGCAGCAGGATGCGCAGCGGTGCGGCCTTGCCGTAGCCGACGTCCCGGCGCAGCGCGTCGGTCCCGGCCCGTTCGACCGCGCGCAGTTGGTGGGTCATCAGCTCGACCATCATCCCGGCCACCGGGCGCAGCCCCGGGTCGGCGAGCCCGACCACGTCCCGGGCGCCGTCCAGGGCGGCCCCGGCGCGGGCGGTGCAGTCGGCGAGCAGGCCCCGGGTGCCCGCGCCGTCGCCGCCGCCCTCCAGTTCGGCCCGGGTGACGCCGTGCTCGTCGAGCAGGTCGCGGGGCAGGCAGAGCCGTCCGGCGGTGAGGTCCTCGGCGAGGTCGGCGAGGAAGTCGATGCGCTGGGCGGCGTCGACGAAGCGGCGCCAGCCGGCGGCGGCCGACTCGTCGGGGCCGCCCGGGTACTGGACGCCGGTGGAGGCCATGACGCCGGGCCAGGCGTAGGCGTCGAGGTAGGCCTGGAAGTCCTGTTCGGTGTCGAAGCCGGTGAAGCCGGCCTCGGCCTCGGCGGCGCCGGTGAGGAAGCGGGTGACCCAGTGGTGCGGCAGGCCCCGCTCGGCGACGGTGTGCGCGTACGCCCGCAGCACCGGGTCCTCGACGGGCCCGCCGTCCAGGGCCTGCGCCATCCGGTCGGCGAGCCGGGCGAGGCCGTCGGCGCGCTGCCCGGGCGTACCGGTCTCGGCGGTGTCGTCGACCAGGTTCATGAACGCGAGGCCGGCGGCCAGGTGCGGGACGAGCGCGGGTGCGGCCAGCAGGCGCAGCGCCAGGTAGGGCGCGGTCTCGCGGCGCCGGACCCGTCGGGCCGCCGCGGTGTAGTCGGCCCGCAGCGGCGCCGCGGCGATCCCGGCGGCGGTGAGGGTGGTGCGCCAGCTGGGCACGGTGGCGGTCTCGTTTCGGGAGGCGGTCGGCGGGCCCGTCCACGGTAGTGGATCACCCGGTGGTGGATCACCGCCGGGGCCGGACGATCATCCCCGGCCCGGCAGGTGACCGGGGCCGGTCCGACCGACCTGCCCCCGGCCCTGTCCGGCCTAACTCGCGAGGGCGGGCTGTTCGCGGGCGCGGGTGCGCCGGACGGTGTCCAGGTAGTCGGCGACGGCGTCCCGGTTGCGGGTCAGGTTCTCGATCCGCTCGGTCATCCGGTCGCGCTCGCGCTCCAGGGTGGCGAGCATCTCGGGGGTGGCGTCGGTGAAGTGGATGACCCGGGGCTTGTCCAGGCACGGCAGGATCTGCTTGATGATCCGGGTGGG
This sequence comes from Kitasatospora sp. NPDC054939, assembly GCF_053610105.1. Classification (NCBI taxonomy): domain Bacteria; kingdom Bacillati; phylum Actinomycetota; class Actinomycetes; order Kitasatosporales; family Streptomycetaceae; genus Kitasatospora; species Kitasatospora sp. NPDC054939. The sequence goes on from NZ_JBSGXP010000217.1 coordinate 8,334, forward strand.
GAGCCCGGCGTCCAGCAGGCCGCGGATCTGCAGCACCCGGTCCACGAACCGCGGGTCGTACTCGCGGTAGCCGTTGGCGGAGCGGGCGGAGACGATCAGCCCCTGCTCCTCGTAGTAGCGCAGCAGCCGCCGGGAGGTGTCGGTACGCTCGGAGAGCTCGCCGATCCGCATGTGGTGCACCTCACATCAGTCGGTCTTGACCCTCACATAGATGTGAGGGTTCGAGCATACCGGCATGACCACCACGCAGCTACCCGCGGACCCCGAAACCCCTTCCGACGACGCCAAGTTGCCCATGTCGGCGCTGCTGGCGCTGGCCACCGCCGTCTTCATCACCAGCCTCACCGAGACGCTGCCCGCCGGCGTCCTGCCCGCGATGAGCTCCGATCTGGCGGTCAGCGAGTCCGCCATGGGCCAGTCGGTCACCGTCTACGCCGTCGGCACCGCGCTCACCGCCATCCCGCTCACCGCCGCGACCGCCGGCTGGCGGCGCAAGCGGCTGCTGCTGGCCGCCATGGCGGGCTTCGCGGCCGCCAACACCGTCACCGCCGTCTCCGGCGCCTACGCCCTCACCATGGTCGCCCGCTTCGTGGCCGGCGTCGCGGCGGGCCTCGCCTGGGCCCTGCTGGCCGGCTACGCCCGCCGGATGGTCGCGCCGCACCTCCAGGGCCGGGCCATCGCCATCGTGATGACCGGCATCCCGGTCGCCCTGTCGCTGGGCGTGCCCGCCGGGACCTTCCTCGGCAAGGTGGCGGGCTGGAACGTCGCCTTCCTCTCGATGACCGCCCTCGCCCTGGCCGTGATCGGCTGGATCGCCGCCTCGGTGCCCGACTTCCCCGGGCAGCGGCAGGAGGCCCGCACCAGGATCCTCGGCGCGCTGTCCGTGCCGGGCGTCTCACCGGTGCTGTTCGTGACCCTGGTCTTCGTCCTCGCCCACACCGTCCTGTACGCCTACATCGCCGCCTTCCTCGACCACGTGGGCCTCGGCGACAACACCGACAGCGTGCTGCTGGTCTTCGGCGCCGCCTCGCTGCTCAGCATCTGGATCGTCGGCGCGCGCATCCACCGGGACCTGCGCCGGCTCACCGTGGCGAGCACCCTGCTGGTCGCGGTGGCCGCCGCCGTCCTCGCCGCGGTCTCCGACAACACGGTCGCGGTGTACGCGGCGGCGGCCCTGTGGGGCCTCGGCTGGGGCGGCGTACCGACCCTGCTGCAGACCGCCGCGGGGGAGGCGGGCGGCGAACAGGCCGACGCCGCCCAGGCGATGCTGGTCACCCTGTGGAACGTGGCGATGGCCGCGGGCGGTGTGGTCGGCGGCGTCCTGCTCGACGTGTTCGACGCCGACGCCTTCCCGTGGAGCGTCCTGGTGCTGCTGGCGCCGGTGCTGGCCGTCGTGGTCGGCGCCCGCACCCACGGGTTCCCCGCCCGGCGCGGCGCGGACGCGTGAACCCCCGCCCCGCAGCCGACCGGGGCCGCCCGTCCGGCG
>NZ_JBSGXP010000218.1:0-9669 GCF_053610105.1 Kitasatospora sp. NPDC054939
GGAGCAACCGCTCCCGGGGCCGCGCCGTTTCGTCACCCGTGCCCGTTCGACGGCACTGTCACTCGTTCGAGTGAGTTGGCGGTGCGCCAACTGCGGCATTCCGCGATCATGCGTCTCCGCGCCGGAACAGCGGCCTATCCTCCTGACGAACACTCACCGCCGGGCCCACCGGCGGGCCGAGCGCGGCGCTGGCCAGGACGGCGGGGAGGTCGAGATCGCAACCGACAGTGGTGGAGGAGCGGCCCTGCCGGAGGGCGCGGTGCGGTACCTCGTCGTGGTCCCGCTGACCGCCGCCTGCTGCCTGCTGCCCCTGCTGCCGGCGGCAGTCCCGCTCGGCACGCCGCGCTGGCTCGGCGCCCCGGTCGACTGGCCCAAGGTCGGGCTGCTGGCCTTCCTCCACGCCTGCTGGGAGTCGCTCGCCCAGGGCCTGCCCACCCCCTGCCTCACGCTGGTCCGGATGGTGCTGCGCCGCCCGCCGCCGCCGGTGCGCCGGCCGTCCCGCCCCGGGGTGAACGCCTTCTTCCCGGTGCTGTTCGCGGGCGTGCTGATGCTGCCGCCCGCCGGGGCCGCGCTGGTCGCCCTCCCGGCCGCGCTCTCCGGGCGGGCCGGCCCGCACAGCCGGCTGCGGCGGCTGTGGAACGGCTCCCAGCTGGCGCTGTCCGCGTTCGCCGCCTCGGTGGTCTTCCACCAGCTGTCCGGTCCGCAACTGCTGCTGGGTTCGCGCTTCCCCGCCGCGCTGCTCCCCGCGCTGGCCGCCGTCGGCGCGTTCTGCCTGGTCAACGGCGTACTGGTGGGCGTCATGCTGGTCCTGGCCGAGCGCCGCTCGCCGACCGTGCTGCTGCGCGGCGCGGGCACCGCGGTAGGCCTGCCGGTGCTGGTGCACGCGACCGGCGGGCTGATGGTCGCGGTGCTCTGGCAGGGGCCGTACGGGGCCTTCGCGGCGCTGCTCGCCCTGCTGCCGCTCTCCATCTCCGCCTGGGTCTTCGCCCAGGGCCACCGCGAGCGCGACGCCCACCGGGCCACCGTCCAGGCGCTGGTGCAGGCCGTGGAGATCAAGGACTCGTACACCCGGGGGCACAGCGAACGGGTCGGCAAGGCGTCCGTGCTGATCGCGCGCCAGCTGGGGATGGAGGCCGAGCGGCTGCGCACCCTGCGGTTCGCGGGCATCCTGCACGACGTCGGCAAGCTGGGCGTCGCCACCGAACTGCTGCGCAGAAACGGTCCCCTCACCGAGGCGGAGCGGCGGGCGGTGGAGGTCCACCCGGTGCACGGCTACGAGCTGGTGCACGGCATCGCCTTCCTCGGCGAGGCGCACGCCGGGATCCTGCACCACCACGAGCGGATGGACGGCCGCGGCTACCCGTCCGGCCTGGCGGGCGAGCAGATCCCGGAGTTCGCCCGGATCATCGCAGTCGCGGACGCCTTCGACTCGATGACCTCCACCCGCTCCTACCGGCGCGGGCGGCCGGTCGCCGAGGCCGTCGCCGAGCTGGAGCGCTGCTCGGGCAGCCAGTTCGACCCGGCGATGGTGGAGGCGCTGATCCGGGCGCTCGCGGTGCACGACTGGCAGCCGGTGCTGCCGCCCGCCGGCGGCTGCATCCGGGCGGTGCCGGACATCCCGCTCGGCCTGCCGGAACCGGTCCGCTCGGCGCCCGGCCGGGTGCCGGCCCAGGGCGGCGTCCCCACGGCGGGGCCGCAGTGAGCGGCCGGACCGGGCGGCTGCCGGCGGTCGGCGGGCCGTGGCGGTGGCCGGGGCCCGGCATCCTGGGGCGGCGGGCGGGGAGCGGCTCGCGCGGGGCGGCGGCCGTGCACCTGGCCGCGGGCGTACTGCTGGCCGCCGCGTTCACCACGGTCGCGGTCTGCGGGGTGGCCCAGCCGGAGGTGGCCCTGGCCTTCGTGGTGCTGATCGGGGTCGGCGAGTGCGTCCGGATCACCCTGCCGGGCGACCGCGAGCAGGCCCCGATCGGTGCGGCCGGCGCCCTCGCGTACGCCCTGCTGGGGCCGCTGCGCGGGCTGCCGACCTCGCACGGGGTGCTGCAGGCGGTCGCGGTCACCGGCGCGGGCATGCTGCTGGCCGCCCTGCCCGGGGCCCTGCTGCCCGCGGCGGTGCTGCCCGGCGCCCTGCGCAGGCGGCGCCGGCTCCCGCTGCTCGCGCCGGTCCGGCGGGACACCGCGGCCCGCCGGCTGCTCAGCGTGGGTTTCGCCGCCGCCGTCTTCCAGCCGCTCTACACCGGCGGGCTGGTCGACCGCTGGTCGCCGACCGGTCCCGGGTACGCGGCCTTCCTGACGGCGGTCGCCGCCCTGGTGGCGCTCTGCGACGCGACCCTGGCGGCGGTGCTGCAGCGGGCCCGCAGCGGGCTGCGCTTCCCGGCCGCCCTGGAGGACGAGCTGCGGGCACTGCCGGGCATCGGTTCGGCGATCGCCGCGACCGGACTGCTGGTCGGACTCGCGGCGGGCGAGGTCGGCCTCTGGGCGCTGCCGCTGTTCTGCGCCCCGCTGCTGCTCGCCCAGGTGTCCTTCCGGCGGGCCGCGGCCGTCCGCGCCACCACCGGGCAGACCATCGCCTCCCTGGCCAAGGCCACCGAGGTGGCGGGCTACACCCCGCCCGGCCACGCCCGCCGGGTCGCCGACACGGCCTGCGCGCTCGGCCGCGAACTCGGCCTCGGCACCCGCCAGCTCGTCCTCCTGGAGTACGCCGCGCTGATGCACGACGTCGGCCAGCTGTCGCTGGTCGAGCCCGTCCCGAACGGCGCCACCGCCCTGCTGCCGGCCGACGAGCAGCAGCGGATCGCCCGGCTGGGCAGCGAGGTCATCCGGCGCACCGGGGTGCCCCGGCAGGTCGCCGACCAGGTCGCCCGGCTGGCCGACCCCTGCCAGGGGCCGGACGGCGGGCGGGACCGCACCCTGCCGCTGGCCGCCCGGATCATCCGGGTCGCCAACGCCCACGACGACCTGCTGACCGCCGCCCGCGGCCGCGGCACCGGCGAGGCGGTCGGAAGGCTGGAGGTGCTGGAGGTGCTGCGACTGGGCCGCGGGCCGGTGTACGACCCGCGGGTGGTGGACGCGCTCGCCCGGGTCGGCGGCGGGCGGGGCTGAGCCGGAGGCCCCCGCCGCTCCGGCCCGCTTCCGCCCGGTCCGTACCCGGTGTGATCGACGGGGCCGCTGGGGTTGAGGCCGGGCGGCCGGGCGGGCAGGCTGGGAGAGGGGCGGGCCCGGGAGCCGGATGCATCCGCGACAGTGGGGAGCGCGGGCGGCGGCGGGCGTGGTTGGATGCGGTCGTAGCGTGGAACACCGACCCGGGACACCGGACTCCGGTGCAGGACTTGAGCGGACGACGACGGCAGGGACGAACGTGAGGATCTTCCACCGGGCACGGCACCGGCCGTCCGCCACCTGGCGGCAGACGACCGACCGGGCCTTCACGCTGATCGGCGACGGCCGCTACGAGGACGCCGGGGCGCTGCTCGTGATGGCCGCCGACCTGGAGCCGTGGCTCTCCGACTCCTGGTTCAACCTCGCGCTGCTGCACAAGTTCCGCCGCGACTGGGAGCAGGCCCGCTCGGCCGGCCTGCGCGCGGTGGCGCTGCTCGACCGCGAGCAGGGCGCCCCCGACTGGTGGAACCTCGGCATCACCGCGACCGCCCTGCAGGACTGGCCGCTGGCCCGCCGCGCCTGGCAGGCGTACGGCCTCAAGCTTCCCGGCGGCCCCGGCGCCCAGCCCGACGGCCCGGTCAGCCTCGACCTCGGCACCACCCCGGTGCGGCTCTCCCCGGACGGCGAGTCCGAGGTGGTCTGGGGCAGACGTCTCGACCCCGCCCGGATCGAGGTGCTCTCCATCCCGCTGCCGTCCTCCGGCCGCCGCTGGGGCGAGGTCGTGCTGCACGACGGCGCCCCGCACGGTGAGCGGGTCACCGACGGGGTCGCGTACCCGGTGTTCGACGAGATCGAGCTCTGGGCGCCCTCCCCGGTGCCGACCTTCGTGGTGCTGCTCCAGGCGGCCACCGCGGCCGACCGGGACGCCCTGGAGCGGCTGGTCGCCGACGCCGGCTACGCGGCCGAGGACTGGACGTCCTCGGTACGGCTGCTCTGCCGGGCCTGCTCGGAGAGCCGGATGGCCGCCGACGACGGCCACACCGCGCACCACGACCCGCACGACGACGGGGACGCCGCCCACCCCGGCCACCTCAGCCACCTCAGCCAGGGGGCCGCCGGAATGTCCTGGCTGGTCGAGCGGGAATGCGGCATCGCGGCCCCGGCCTCCCTGGTCCGCACCCTGCTGGACCGCTGGGCCGCCGGATCCCCCGGCACCCGTGCCTACCGTGATCTCGAAGAAGTCTGTTGAGGGCGGCAACTACCCTGGACGGGTACACCCGGACGAATCACGGAAGCGAAGCGGAAGCGACATGGCGGACCAGCACCAGCACGACCACGACCACGAGCACGGCGAGGAGCAGCAGCCCCTGAAGGTCGTCGGCACCGAGCCGGACCTGAGCAAGGGCACCGCGCGCCCGATCACCGTGGTCGGCAACCCGGTGCTGCACCGCGAGTGCCGGACGGTCACCGCCTTCGACGGCGAGCTGTCCGCGCTGATCGACGACATGTTCCAGTCCATGTACGCCGCCGAGGGCGTGGGCCTGGCCGCCAACCAGATCGGCGTCGACTCCAAGGTCTTCGTCTACGACTGCCCGGACGACGACGGCGTGCGCCACATCGGCCACATCGTGAACCCGGTGCTGGAGGAGCTGCCGGCCGGCCGCCGCCGCGTCCTCGACGACGGCAACGAGGGCTGCCTCTCGGTGCCGGGCGCGTACGCCGAGCTGCCCCGCCCGGACTGGGCCGCGGTCACCGGCCAGGACAAGGACGGCAACGACATCCGCGTCGAGGGCACCGGCTTCTTCGCCCGCTGCCTCCAGCACGAGACCGACCACCTGAACGGCTTCCTCTACATCGACAAGCTGTCCAAGCGCGACCGCAAGGACGCCCTCCGCCAGATGGCCGACGGCACCCCGCGCTACGCGACCGTCGCCAACGACTGACGCTGCGCCCAGGGGCGACGGAGGCCGGTGCGGATGACCGCACCGGCCTCCGGTCCGTTGTGCCGGGCTCCGGTTTGTTCGGCTCCGGTCCGTTGGGCTACGGGACGAGGAGCCACTCCGGGCCGTAGGTGAAGCGGGGATCGGCCGGCAGCTTGACCGCGTTGACCTTCTGCGCGGCTCGGCGCATCAGCCCCATCTGCCCGATGGCCGGGCCGATCTCGCCGGGCCCGCCCGCGCCCCACGCGTCCTGGAGGGTGCGCAGCATGTCGCTGTAGTGCTGGTTGAACTCGCGCAGGAGCGCGGCGGTGGTCTGGTCGGGCTCGTTGCCGGGGGAGTTGGCCCAGCCGCCCGCGGGGACCCGCGCGACCGGGGAGGTGTCGGGCAGCGGGACGTCGGGACCGGTGAACTCGAACTTCCCCGTCCGGTCGTCGCGGACGAGCTTCCTGCCGACCGCGATCTCCTTGAAGGCGTAGTAGTGGGCGAGTTCGCCCGGGGCCCCGGGGAAGGGGTTCTCCGGCGAGACCTCGGTGCCCTCGCCCTGGGTCTGGATGACGTGGATGGCGGCGAGCACGTCGTCGACGGTGTTCATCGGGACGATGTCGTTGCCGGCGCCGTGGCCCGACGAGAGCGGGAAGTCCACCTGCCGCTCCCCGGTGATCAGGTGGGCGAAGGAGGGGAAGACATCGGCGATGCGCTGGTAGAACGCGCCGATGGTGTTGCCGTCGGCGGCGAAGGCGAGCGGGTGCTCGGGCTTCTCGATGTCGGCGAACAGGGCGGCCGAATCACGGGTCAGCCCGCTGAGGAACACCTCCAGTCCGGGGTTGACCCCGCCGGGGAGCTGCCCCGGGTACTTCGGGACGGTCTGCGGGTCGGTGAGGACGACGGTGCCGCCGATGGTGGTGAGCATGTTGCAGACCAGGCCGAAGTGCGACATCTCGTCGAAGACGATCTCGCGGATGGTACGACGGACCGGCTTGCTGTTGTCCGGGTCGGTGATCGACCACAGGGCGGTGGCGTAGGGCGGGATGGTGGAGAGTTCCAGCATGATCGCCCGCTGAAGGGCTTCCTTGAGCTCCTGCTCGGTCCAGTCCTCCTCCGCGATGTTCATGAGCTGGACGATCGCGTCGCTTCCGTAGTCGAGGATTCCGGTCGTCACGATGGGCCCCTTTCGTTCGGCTGTCGGCCGGACCGTACTCGGCGACGGATCGTGTGCGGATCTCTTCGGCCGGCGCCGTGCGGGAGTTCATCCGGACGAGCGAACGGGGGCGGTGTCGGCGCGGGGAGCGGTGATCGTCCCGCCGGGGCCGGCGTCCGCAACCGGGTCAACGGGATCAACGGGGGCAGGGGATGCCGGGGTGGATCCGGTGCGGGCAGACGATCACGTAGTGGCCGGTCCCTCCCCGAAGGGCGCGGCGTGCGCCCGGGCGGTGACCGTGGAGAGCCCGGTGCCCGGTAATGGGCGCGCCGGGTTCGGAGAGCGGCCTGGAGAAACGGACCGGTGGCAACACCGGAGCCGCGCTCCAGGTCGACTCGACCGGGGCGAGGGTCATACCTCACCATGCGCTCGCGGCTGGCGCGGCAGACGGAGAGCGCCGTTCGGGTCGGGCGATCCTGGCGGCCGAGGCGAGGTGCAGGACGGCCAGTGCGCCGGCCCCGAGGGTCATACCGGGGTTCTGAACCGTCAGGCCGATGACGGCGTCGCCGATCTGGACCACTCCGGCAACCACCAGCAGCGGCAGCAGTCCGCGCTTGGTGCGGCTGGCGAGCAGCTGATGGATCAAGGCCACCCCGAGGGGCAGAGCCCGGGCCGCATACGCCCCGGCGTAGACGTGGACGCCGCTGGTGATCGCGCTGCCGCGGGGGAGGGCGAGACCGGGGTCAACCAGACCCGCAAGGCAGGAACCCACCGAGAGCAAGGCGCCGAGAGCGTTGGCGACGACCAGGGATCGGGACAGCCCGCTGGGGCGGCGAGTGCCCTGGCCGGGCGCAGACAGGGCGGCGTCGGCGTCAACCATTTGCGTCAACTCCAGAATCGTTCTAGCTGTGAATGATTATTTGGACGGTAGCATTGCCGGCATGGACGATGTCAACCGTCTGCCGCTGACCTCCTCGCTGGTCTTCCGTCTCGGCGCCCTCGGCACCGTGGCGACCGCACGCTTCACCGCGGCGATCGAAAGCCGCGGTCTCAAGCCCAAACACGTCGGCCTGCTTGCCGCGCTCAGCGCCCGTTCGGCCTCGTCCCAACTGGAGTTGTCCCAGGCCATGGGGGTGGCGCCGAGCCTGGTGGTGAGCCTGGCCGACCAATTGGAGGGGATGGGTGCGCTCCAGCGAGTACGCGACCCGGCCGACCGTCGCCGCCAGGCCCTCGTTCTTACGGCCGCCGGCCGCGGGCTGCTCGCCGAGTGCGCCGCCCTGGCACAGGAACTCGACGCCGAGCTCGCCGCCGCCCTCACCCCCGAGGAGCGTGAGGCCCTTCGCCGGGCGCTCGGCGTGCTCGCCAGGGATGTGGGCCTGCCTGTCGAGTAGTCGAAGAGCCGGGTTCATGTTCCCGGTACTGGAAACCGGTCCAACTTCGAACAGGTGATCAGAAGTTCAGCAATGGCGCTGCTTCTTTGCCGGCGTGCCCCTGCGAGTCGCAGGGGCATGCCAGAACTCAGGGGCGGTGGGTGGTGACGGTGATGGGGTGGGCGGTCCAGGTGGTGAGTCCGCCGACGTAGAGGGTGATGCTCCAGCTGCCGTGGCGGGCGAGGCAGCGGGCCGCGCCGTTGCCGTTGCCCGGTCCGATGCAGGCGCGGATGAAGTCCCGGTGGGCCTCGCGGACGGGCAGTTCGCGCACCCGCTCCCAGAGGACGGGCAGTGCTCGGTCGAGGTTAGGGAAGACCGCAGGCGGCATGAGGCCTGTGATCCCGGCCCGTACGGCGCTCACGCCGCAGACTCGGCGGCGACGTGGCACCACGCGAACTTGCCCACCCCGCCGGGCCGCGGCGACCAGCCCCACTGGATGGCGAGTTCGCGGACGAGGAACAGCCCGCGGCCGGTCTCGGTGTGCGCGGACGGCCGGGGGAGCGCGGAGGGGAGTGCGTCCGAGGGGTCGTGCACCTCGATCCGGAGCAGCCCGCCGGCGAGGACGAACCGGATGAAGTGGGGAGCAGGAGTTCGCCGCCCGGGAGGTCGGCGAGGAACTCGCGCAGCTGCTGCCCGGCGGCTCCGGGCGAGCGAACGCTGCGCGGCAGCCAGTAGGTGTGTTCGGTCGGGGCGGGCGGGGTGTTCGTGACGGTCTCGGGCACGGCGGAGCCACCTCCGGTGTCGGGTGCGGTGAGAGCGGCTGAGAGGGCAAAGGAATGCCCGGGTAGCGGCGCGGTCACTGAATGATTGCGATGCGCTACGTTGAGTAGCATGCGGGTAGTGACTTCTAAAGTGCAAGTCCCTACTTTTGGGCGGGCCGAAGATTGTTGTCGTGAGCGCAGGGCGGCAGACTGGCAACCCGCATATCCAACGGGAGGTCAGGCGCGTGCCGGTCAACAGGAACCCGACGGTTCGACAGCGGCGGCTCGCCCGAACGCTCAAGGAGCTTCGAGTTGCTGCCGGGCTGACGATCGCCCAGTCGGCGAGACAGCTCGCGTGCGCCGAGAGCAAGATCAGCCGGATCGAGGCCGCGCAGTCGGGTGTCCGACTGGTGGATCTCCGGTTGTTGCTGGACCTGTACGGTGTGACGAATCCCGCGACCCGGGCGCAACTGGAAGACCTTTCGCGCGAAGGGCGCCTGCGCGGTTGGTGGGATCGCTACTCCGACACCCTGTCCCCGCTGTACGCGGACTACATCGCGTTGGAAACGGACGCGTCGGATGCCTATGGCGTGGAAACGGTTCTGGTGCCGGGACTCCTGCAGACGGAGGATTACACCCGTGCGGTGGTCCGAGCCCAGATTGAGGACGCGACCGCCGAACAGGTCGAACTGCTGACGAAGGTCAGGCTGGAACGCCGTGCGGTCCTGAGGCGGGGGGCGCCTCTGCGTCTCTGGGTGGTGTTGTCGGAATCTGTACTCAAGCACCGGATCGGTGGGCGGGCGGTGATGCGCGAGCAGCTCGACCACCTGGTGGCGATGGCGGAGGAGCCGAACATCAACATCCAGGTGTTGCCCGAGGCCTCGGACGCTCATGCCGCGCTGTTCGGCCCGCTGGTCATCCTGAGCTTTCCGGAGAGCACCGAGACGGATGTCGTCTATGTGGACAGCCTGCTCAGCACGCTCTACATCGAGGAGCCGAACGAGGTCTTCAAGTACTCCGAGCTGTTCCGCAGAGCGCTGGCCGAGTCATTGCCGCGTACGGAATCAATCGCGCTCATCGAGCGCATTGCGAAAGGAACGCTCAGCGATGAGTAGCATCCGCGCTGCTGCGCTCATATGGAGGAAGTCGTCGTACTCCGGAGCGCAGAGCAACTGTGTCGAGATCGCCGTCGGTGTGCCTGCCGCCGTGCCCGTTCGGGATTCAAAGGATCCTGAGGGGCCGGCGCTCCGGTTCTCGCCGGAGGCCTGGGCCTCATTCGTCGGCGCGGTCAGGTCCGGGGAGATCCCGTCCGCCTGACCGCCCGGAACGGCGCCGGGCCCCCCGCCCGGGTGCGCCGGGGGCGGTGG
>NZ_JBSGXP010000219.1:0-9578 GCF_053610105.1 Kitasatospora sp. NPDC054939
GAGAGGCCCCGGCGGCCGTGCCCGGTCGCGGTCGGGGCGCGACCGGCCGACCCGGGAGGAGTCCGGCGGTGGTCGGAGCACGACCGGCCGGGCTCAGGACGCGACCGGCTGCTCCACCGGGACGTAGCGGATCGCGTTGGCCAGCTCGACCCCGTGGCTCTTGACCGCGATCGACACCCGGTCGCCGTCGGCGATCCGGAAGCCGTCGTGGAAGCTCGCCTTGTCGGCGCCCAGCAGGACGTAGTTGACCAGCCCGGGCCGGCGCACCGCCGGGTAGCTGAACAGGTGCTCGGCCATCCGGCGGGCGGTGAAGTACAGGGCGTCCTCGCCGCAGTCGAAGTCGCCCTCCCAGGCCGTCCGCCCGTCGCGCTCGATGGTGACCCGGCCGTTGACCGCCTTCGGCGGCTCGCCCAGGAAGAGCCACGGCGTGATCGAGGTGTCGGACAGCTTGCAGTACGGGTTCCAGCCCGGGTTCCTCAGGTGCAGCCCGATGTCGCACAGGTCGTTGGCGAAGGTGTAGCCGGCGTAGTGCGGCTGCCCCTGCGCGTCGTTGACGTAGACCAGCGCCACCTCCGGCTCCTCGATCAGCGCCACCGCGGAGGCCGGCACCACCAGGTCGTCACCGGGCAGCCGCAGCCAGGAGCCGAACCCCTTGAAGAACCAGTTCGGCGGCACGAACTCCTCGCCCTCGGTGGGCTCGCCCTCGAACTTGGAGCGGTGCGTGCGCATGAACCCGCTCAACAGCGCGTCCCCGGTCACCGCCGGCAGCAGCGGCGGCAGGAACCGCAGCCCCGGGTCGTCGGCCGGCACCGCCACCCCGGGCCCGGCGGCCACTGCGGCGGCCAGCTGCGCGCCGCTCCCGCCCGCCGCGACCGCCTCCCGCAACTGCCCCTCGCCCACCCGGTGCAGGCGCAGCGGCTCGCCCGCGCCCGGCAGCCCGAGCCCCGCGTACCGCTCGCCCTCGTACTCGACCTCGAAGAGGATCGACATGCTGATCGGCCTCCTAGCCGTTCTCGACAATCCATCGGTAGCTGTCGTGCAGTGCTGTTCCGCCCGGCCCGGCGCGGGCGGCGACCGTCCGGGCGGTCACTCCGGACGGCCGCCGAGCGCGGCGAGGGCCTGCCCGGTGTGCGCCAGCGCGTCCCGGATCCACGGCAGGGCCACCGGGTCGGCGGAGTCCAGGGCCGCCCGCCGCTGCTCGTCGGTGCTGCCGTAGAGACGGCTGGTGGCCGCCCGCAGCCGCAGTGCCCCCGGCTCCTCGCCGAACGCGCTGCCGGGCAGCACCCCGATCCCGTGCCGCTCCAGCAGCAGTTCCACCAGGGCGTCGCCGGTGCGGATCCCGTGCTCGTGTTCGAGCCGCGCGCGCAGCGGCTCGAAGTCCGGATACAGGTAGCAGGTCGCCCGCAGCGGGGCGAGCAGGGCGCCCGCCGCGGTGAGCTGCCCGGCCAGCGCCCCGGCGACCGCCGCGTGCAGGCGCCGTGCCGCGCCGATGAACGCGATCAGCTCGGGCGGCTCGTCGAAGGCGTACGCCGCCGCGGCCTGCACCGGGGCCGGCGGGCTGGACCACAGCTGGCTGGCCACGCCGACCAGTCGCCCGTGCAGGGCGGCGCCCGCCCCGCCGAGCGGCAGGCGGGCCGCGCCGGTGCGCCAACCGCCCAGCGCCAGGCTCTTGGTGAGGCCGGTGGTCACCACCGTCCGCTCGGGGGCGAAGGCGGCGGGCGAGACGGCCGGCGCCGACGGGTCGAAGACCAGCTCGTGGTAGATCTCGTCGGAGATCACCACCAGGTCCAGGTCCCGTGCGGCCTCGGCGAGTTCGCGCACCACCGCGGGGGAGGCCACGGTGCCGGTCGGGTTGTCCGGCACCGTCACCACCACCGCGCCCACCTGCCGCCCGCGGGCCCGGGCGGCGACCACGGCAGCCCGCAGGCGCTCCGGGTCGGGCACCCCGCCGTGGCCCGGCCGGACCGGCACCGGCAGCGGCTGCACCCCGGCGAGCCGGGCCTGCGCCCCGTAGCTGACCCAGCCAGGCACCGGCACCACGACGTCCCCGCCGACCGCCAGCAGGACGGCGAACAGCAGCGCCTTGCTGCCGGGCCCGGCCACCACCCGTCCGGCGTCGGCGGGCACCCCGCGCCGGCGCCACCAGCCCGCCGCGGCCTCCCGCAGTTCGGCGCTGCCGGCCACCGGGCCGTACGCGCCGAGCCCGGCGGCCGCGGCCAGCCGCTCCCGCAGGGCGGGGTGCACCGGTAGGCCGATCTCGCCGCTGGCCATCACCAGGACGCGTTCGCCGGCCGCCCGGCGGCGGGCGAGCAGTTCGTCGGCGGCCAGCGTGGCGGAGACGGACACCGCGACCTGCGGCGCCATCACCGCCCCCCGTCCGCCGCGGCCGCCGAAGCCCCGTCCGCCGAGTCCGCCGCCGGTGCGGAGTACCGGGCCCGCAGCTGCGCCTTGCGGACCTTGCCGGTGAGGGTCTTCGGCAGCCGCGCCAGCACCTCCACCCGGCCCGGTACGAACAGGTCGCCGTACCCGGCGGCGCGTACCGCCCCGGCCAGCTCGGCGGGTGTCGGTGCGGGGCCGCCGGGCGCGGCGACCACCACGGCGAGGATCACCGCGTCCTGCTCCCCGCCGTCCGGTGCCGCCTCCGGTGCCGCCTCCGGGGGCAGGCCCACCAGCGCGGCCTCGGCCACCGCCGGGTGCCGGGCCAGGGCGGCCTCCAGCTCCACCACGGGCACGATCCGCCCGCCGCGCCGGATGGCGTCCTTGGCCCGCCCGATGATCCGGATGCCGCCCGCCCCGTCGTGCCGGGCGAGGTCCCCGGTGTCGAACCAGCCGTCCGCACCCAGTTCGGCCGCGTACACGTCGTCCCGCTTGTAGTAGCCGAGGCACTGGCCGGCGCCGCGCACCCGCAGCCGGCCGGAGCCCGCCGGGTCCCCCGGCACCCCGGTCGGGTCTATCCGGACCTCCATGGCGTCGATCGGCCGCCCGTTGCTGTGCGCCGCCCAGTCGAACGGCTCGGCGGGCCGGGTCACCGTCACCGGACCGTTCTCGGACATGCCCCACAGCGAGTACGTCCGGGTGCCCAGCGTCTCCCAGAGGTCGTCCACCAGGTACGGCAGCACCTGCGCCGAGCCGATCACCACCCGCCGCAGCGAACCGACGTCCCGCGGTTCGGCCCGCTGCGCGTCGCGGACGTCCGCCAGGGTGGCCGGCGGCCCGTACAGCAGGGTGGCCCGGTAGCGCTCCACGAGGTCCAGCAGCGCCGGGTTGTCCCGCTCGTCCTGGAACACCGTGGTCCCGCCCAGCAGCACCCCCGCCAGCACGCCCTGGACGAAGCCCGAGTAGTGCACCAGCGGCGTGGAGACCGCGGCGACCAGCCCGTCGTCCAGCGCGAAGGTGTCCACGTACCCCCGGGCCGCGGCGTGCAGGGTGTTCTGACTGTGCAGTACACCCTTGGACTCGCCGGTGGTGCCCGAGGTGAACAGCACCACGAACGGGTCGTCCGCCCGCAGCGCCAGGTCCTCCGGCAGCGGCGTCCGCTCCCGCTCCGCGGCCCGCGCCGAGACGAGCGCATGGAAGTCCGCCGCGCCCTCCGGCACCGGCCCGCCGACCACCAGGACGTGCTCCAGGGCCGGCAGTTCCGGGCGCAGCCCGGCGATCACCGGGGCCAGCGGCTCGCCCTGCCAGTCCGGGACGGTCACCGCGACCCGCGCCTCGGTCAGCCCCAGCCGGTGCCGCAGCTCCTCCTCCGGGCAGATCGGCGAGATCGGGCAGATCACCGCCCCGACCGCCGCGCAGGCGAAGATCAGCGGCACCATCTCCCACCGGTTGGGCAGCTGGACCGCCACGAAGTCGCCGCGCCGCACCCCCAGCTCGAGCAGGGCGGCGGCGAAGCGGTCGGTCAGCCGGTTCAGCTCGGCGTAGTCCAGGGTGTCGGTCCGGGCGCCGGAGATCCGCCGCCCGGCGATCGCCAGTTTGCGCGGACGCAGCCGGGCCTGGCGCCGCAGGTCGTCCAGGAACGTCCCGTCCCGCCACCAGCCGCGCTGCCGGTACCAGACGGCGAGGGCCGCTTCGCCCTCGGCGGCCGACGGCCGGGGCGGCACCGGGCCGGACGCCGCCCCGAGCTCCGGCGCGGGGCCGGTCGGAGTGCCGGCCGCAGGCTCGCCCGCCGTCCCCGCCGCCGTCACCGGCGGTCCTGGCGGCGGGCCGCCAGCAGGGCCGGCAGCGGGTCGCCCGCCGCACCGGCCGCGATCTCCAGCAGGTCCCGGGTGTTGTCGCGCACCCGGTCGCCGATCCAGTCGAACACCCACTGCTTGCGGGCGTCGCCCGGCAGCTCGAACGGCACCGTCCGGGTCAGCGCCAGACCGGCCGCCGCCGCGCCGCCGACGTTCGCCACCACGTCCGGCACCAGGGTCACCCCGGCCGCCGCCAGCTTCGCCTTCGCGTCCGCACTGGACGTCAGGTTGCCGCCCTCGACCACCAGCGCGGCCCGCACCCGGTGCGCGTTGCCCGCGTTGACCGCGTCCTTCTGCGCCGCCAGCACCAGGATGTCGGCGTCCACGTCGAGCCAGGCGTCCGGCTCCGTCGACACCGTGACGCCGTCGGGCAGCCGGGCGTGGTCGATCCGCCCGAACCCGTCCGTGACCGACAGCAGTTCGGCGACCGGCAGCCGCTCGGCGCTCACCGTGCCCCGCACGTCGGCCACCGCCACGATCCGGTGGCCGCGGTCCTCCAGGAACTGCGCCACCGCCCGCCCCACCGTGCCGAAGCCCTGCACCACCACCCGCGCCGACTCGCTGCGCCCCAGCACCTCCAGCGCGGTCACCGCCGACACGCCGACCCCGTGCCCGGTGGCGTCCACCAGCGGCTCGTAGTAGGTGCGCCACGGGTACGGCAGGCCCACCCGGCGCTGCGGGTCGTAGCCGGCCTCGGCGAAGAACACCGCGCGGTCGGCGGGCGTGACCCCCAGGTCGCAGCCCAGGTGGATGCCGCCGTGCAGCAGCGGCGCGACGGTGCGGCCGAAGCTGCGCAGGGCCTCGTCGCGCTGCTCCTCGGTGGCGACGATGCCCGCCTTGGCCCCGCCGATCGGCAGGCCGACCAGGGTGAGCTTCTCGGTCATGCCGCGGGCCAGGCCGCGCACCTCCTCCTCGGTGACCGAGGCGGTCAGCCGGGTGCCGCCCATGGCCAGCGAGTTCTCCAGTGAGTCGACGACCACCCAGCCCCTGACCGGGCTGCCGGCGCCGTTCAGCGACACCACGAAGGCCGGGTCCTGCTCCTGCGCGCCGCTTGCGGCCGCGGGGTCGATGTCCACAATGCTCATCTCAGTGCACCTCAGATCGATGGTTCGACGGTTCGACGGTTCGGTCGAGCGTTGGTCCGGTGGCGACGGGCCGCGCGGGGCGGCCGGTCAGCCGATCAGGTCGACGAAGCCCCGCAGGATGTCCAGGCCGTCGCGGCGGAACTCCAGATGCGCCTGCGAGCCGTAGACGCGGCCGTCCTCGGAGCGGATGAACTCCACCGGCGCGTCCTGCGACCAGCCGATGGTCCGGAAGCCGGGCGGCGCGTCCTGCAGGTAGAGGGTGTGCCGCTGGAACAGCGACACGGTCGGCCGGGCGTGGGCGAACAGCGGGTCGTCGGTCTTGAGCTGCACCTCGTGGGCGCCCACCCGCTGCCCGCCCTCCTTCAGCTCCGCGCCGGCCGCGGTCCCGATGATCTGCATGCCGCCGCAGATCCCGAAGACCGGGACGGAGGACTCCGTGACCAGTCCGATCAGCCGCCGGTAGAAGCCGCCGTCGAAGGCCCGGACCTTGGTGCCGCTCAGGGCCAGCGCCTGGTAGCGGCCGTCCAGCCGCGCGGGCAGCTCGGTGACGTGCACCGGGTCGGCCACCGCGCCCAGCGCCTCGAAGCGCCGGCAGAGCTGGTTCAGCGAAAGGGTCCCGTTGTTGACCACGAGTACCCGGGGAGACGTCACGTGCGCCTGCTCCTTTCAAGTGCTCCACACCACCTGGTCGTGCCGCGGGGCGGGCCGTCCGGGGACGGCCGCACGGCCCGCCCGGCGGCGGTCAGTCGCGCGTGATCACGGTGCCGGTGCCGCCCGAGAGCAGCTCCGACACCGGCGCGTTGCCGATGATCACCCGCGGCACGCCGCGGTCCAGTGCCTCGCCGGCCGCCCGCAGCTTCTTGCGCATTCCGCCGGTGGCGCCGCGGTCGCGGAAGTCCGCGGCCTCCTTCGCGGTGAAGTGCCGCACCGGCTCGCCCTCCACCAGCACGAACGGCACGTCCGTCACCAGCGCCAGCGCCCCGGCCCGCGCGCCGCCGGCCACCGCCGCCGCGGCGCGGTCGCCGTCGGTGTTGACCACCCGCCCGTCCGGGTCCCGGGCCAGCGGGGTGACCAGCACGCTGCGTCCGGGGGCGAGCCCCGCCGCGCGCAGCGGAGCGGGGTCGACACCGGTGATCGGGCCGACCAGGTTGTCCAGTTCGACCAGCTCCTGGCCCCGCCACCACCAGCGCTCGCCCGGCCCCGCCTGCAGCAGTCCGTCGCTGCCGGTCAACCGGGCCGCCCGCACGCCGCGTTCGGCGAGCCGGCCGAGGACGCCCGCGCCCAGCTCGGCGCTGACCACCGCGATGTCGGCCAGCACCTCGGGCGTGGTCCACCGGCTCTGGTTGCCGTACCGGTCGCGCAGCAGCGCCGACGGGTCGCGGTAGCGCTCGTGCAGCCGGCGCAGCGGACGCGACCAGCCGTGCACCAGCACCACCGGCCCGCCGCGGGCGAGCGCGGCCAGGTCGTCCCACCACGCCGCGGACAGCTCCTCCAGGCAGCTGCCGCCGAGCTTGACCACCGTGGCGGCCGCTCCGGGCTCCCCGCCGCCGCTCATGCCGGCAGCACCGGCTGCATGGTCAGCCCCGTCTCCTCGGGCAGCCCGTAGCGCAGGTTCAGCGCCTGCACGGCCTGCCCGGCCGCTCCCTTCACCAGGTTGTCCAGGGCGCCCAGGACGACGATCCGGCCGCCCTCGGGGTCGTGCAGCACCGTCACGTCGCAGTAGTTGGACGCGAGGACGGCCTGCGGGTCCGGCACCGGGATCGCCGTCTCGTCCGGGCGGCGCACCCGCACGAAGCGGTGGCCCTTGTAGAACCGCAGGTAGGCGCGGGACAGCGTGCGCTGGTCGACCTCGTCGTTGGTGAACACGTAGCTGCTGGTCAGCAGTCCGCGCACGTTCGACACCCCGTACGCGGACATCGACAGCGAGCCGATCCGGCCCGGCTTGCCGCGCTCCAGGAAGTCGGCCACCTCGGCGCCGTGCCGGTGCCCGGTGGGGGAGTACGGGGCGATCGCCCCGCTGCGGAACGGGTGCAGGTCGGCGGTGCGCAGGTGCAGGCCGCCGCCGCTGGAGCCGCTCTTGCCGTCCACCACGACCTGGCGCAGGTTCAGGCCCAGGCCGAGGACCAGCGGGGCCAGGCCGAGGGTGATGGAGGTGGCGTAGCAGCCGGGCAGCGAGATCAGTGCGGCGCCGGCCAGCTGCTCCCCGATCAGTTCGGGCACCCCGTAGACGAAGCGGTCGGCGAGCTGCTCGGAGCGGTCGACCTTGGGGTACCAGCGCCGGTGCCGTTCGGGGGAGCGGATCCGGAACGCCCCGCTGAGGTCGACCACCGACTCGACCCGGTCGGCGAGCGCGGCGGCGAGTTCCGCCGAGGCGGGGGCCGGGGTGGACAGGAACACCGCGTCGCAGCGCTCGGCGATGACGTCCGGGTCGGGCCGCTCGATGGTCAGGCCGAGCTCCTGGCGCAGGCCCGGGTGCAGCTCGGAGGGGCGCCGCCCGGCGCTGGCGTTGCCGCCCAGGAAGGTCGGCTCCAGGTGCGGGTGCTGCAGGACCAGCCGCAGCAGCTCCCCGCCGGCCAGACCGGAGGCGCCGATGATGCCGACCCGGATCGGTTCGCGCGGCGCGCTCATCCGAGCACCTCCCGCAGGTGGCGGCCGACCGCCCCGGCGACGTCCGCCCCGGTGACGCCGGCCACCGCCCGGAACCCGGGCGCGTGGTTGACCTCGTTGACCAGGTAGCCGGACCCGGTGCGGAACAGGTCGACGCCGTAGATGCCGGGGCCGAGGACGCCCAGCACCCCGTCGACGATCGCCTGCACGGCCGGGTCGTGGGCGAGCGCCCGGTTGCGGTGGTTGCCGAGCGCCGCGTTGTTGCGCCAGTCCTCGCCGCCGCTCTCGAACTCGGCGGCGCCGACGATCTCGGAGCCCACCACCAGGCAGCGCACCGAGGTCGAGCCGAGATACGGCTCCACCAGTGCCGCCTGCTCGAAGGCGTGGCCGAGGTCCTCGATGTAGTCGTACACCGACTGCGCGGTGTCCGCGTCGCGCAGCAGGGTGACCCGCTTGCCGAGCCCGCCGAAGACCGGCTTCAGGACCAGCGGCAGCGGGAGTTCCTCCAGGGCGCGCGTGAAGTCCTTGCGCGAGACGACCAGCCGGAAGTCCGGTACCGGTACGCCGGCCGAGCGCAGCAGGGAGCGCAGCGCCAGCTTGTTCTCGCAGGCGTGGATCGCCTCGGGGCTGTTGAGCACGGGGATGCCGGTCTCCGCCGCGGCGGTCGCCAGCAGGCCTCCCCGGGTGTAGCTGCGGCTGCGGACCAGCAGGGCGTCGAAGCCGCTGAGCGACTCCGGGCCCGGTGCGCCGAGGCACAGCGATTCGTCGTTGACCCATGCGAGATGCAGTCCGAACTGCGGTGCGGCTTCGATCAGCCGGCGTTCCTCCCAGCTGATCCGGTCCGCGACGACGGCGATTCTGCCGCCCATACGTGCCTTCCTCTCGATCGGGGCCGCCCTGCGGGGGCAGCCCTGGTACCGGCCCGGGGCGTGTCCGACGGCCGGCGCGCGGCGGGGACCGTCGGACGCGCGCCCTACTGGCCCCAGTCGCGCAGCTGGACCTCGACGGTCTCGAAGGTGAGGACACCGTCCTCGACGGCCTCGACCCGGAGCGTCAGCAGGCACTCGGGGCAGGAGACGGTCTCGCCGACGACCAGCGGCGGCGTCTTCAGGTCGGTCTCGCACTCGGGGCACGATCCGGTGAGCAGCGACACGGTGTTCTCCTTCTCTGGCGGGTCGGTCTCTCGATGGGTCGGCGCGGGGGGTTCGGTGCAGGGGGTTCGGTACGGGGGGTTCGGCGCGGGGGTGCCGTGCGTGGGCGGCGGGCGGCGCGGCGGGCAGGTGCTCAGCCGGCCCGGTAGCCGGCCGCGAGCTCGCGGATCGCGTCCCGGTCGAGCGGCGGCCGGCCGTCGCGCCGCTGGCGCTCGGTGAGCCAGGCGCTGAACGCCTTGGTGTCGATCTCCAGGCCGGAGCCGTCCAGCGCCCAGTCGACCAGCGCCGGGCTGAGCCGCGAACGCACCAGCAGCCCGCGGGTGTTGCCGACCGTCTCGGGCGGCAGCGTCTCGTACGCGGCCGGGTGGGTGAGCTGGCCGGGCAGCTCGTAGGCGAAGGCGTGGTGGCCGGTCGGACCGGACAGGAAGCCGCCGTCGAGCCCGGTGGTGCCGGTGCTCAGCACCGCGTCGGTCAGCGCCGTCAGGTGGGACAGGTCGTAGCGG